>QMIW01000061.1 GCA_024434165.1 Chloroflexota bacterium
CAGGGTACGGATCTGAAAATCAACTGGTGGCACACCGGTCTGGATTTCGGCGGCGGAGACGGGCTTGCCATCACGGCTCCGGCGGCGGGCAGGGTGATCTTTGCCGGACCGTTGACCGTCCGCGGGAATGCCACCATTATTGATCACGGCTGGGGTGTGTACAGCGGTTTCTGGCACCAGTCGGTGATACAGGTGCAGGTTGGGCAGATGGTGCAGCAGGGCGATGTGATCGGGCTGGTCGGCGGGACGGGGCGCGTGACCGGGGCGCATCTGCATTGGGAATTGTGGGTCAACGGCATCCAGGTGGATCCGCTCGATTGGCTGATTCAAACCTACCCGTAGGGCGAAGCGTTGCGCTTCATCCGCGATTATGTTAAACTCTTGAAAAGGATTTTCCCGAAATGAGCAGCCTCGTCAACTTCCTGAAACAGAGCGATATTTTTTATCAATTCACGCCCACGCAATTGGAACTGGTTGCAAATCTCTGCCAGGAGGTTGTCTTCCAGGCGGGCGAGATCATCTTTCAGGAGAACAGCAGCAGCAAGGAACTGTACGTCATCATGCAGGGCGAGGTGGACATTTTGATCAATCGCGGCGTGACCGGCTCCCTGAATAAATCCGAAACGGCGGTGGCGCGCCTGCGGCGCGGACAGTCGTTCGGGGAGGTGGCGCTGGTGGACGAAGGGCTGAGGTCCGCTTCGGCGCGCTCGGCTCAAAAGGATACCCGTCTTTTGCTCATTCCGCGCGATAAGATCATCATGTTGTGCGAAACCTATCCCCAGCTCGGCTACCGGTTGATGTATAATCTGGCGGCGGACCTGGCGATGAAAATCCGCAACACCGACCTGCGAATCCGCGAACAGCTGTTATACAAGCCCGCCGAAAGCAGGTAACCCTGACAATTTGGACGAGCCTTCTCCAAAAGCGCCGAAAAGTATAGACACAAATGCTTGACCGAAGATAAAAATCGCCTTATCATTCATCCCATCGTCCTATACCGTTGCAATTATTTCATTATTTTTTTGTCAAGTGAGCCATAAAAATCCAAACGTAAGGGTTTTTGGGCTTTCTTTATATTATCTTAAAGCAATCTTTGGAAGGAGGTGATGCCGACTTCGGCGCATGGTCTGCAACGTTCGTGTCCACCCGCAATTGCGGGACAAAGAATCCGAAACCATATAGATATATTGGAGGAGCAAGATAATGAACAAGCGTTTACTCGCTTTACTGTCGCTGCTGGTGATTGCCAGCATGGCGCTCGCTGCCTGCGGCACCCCCGCTGCGACCGAAGAACCGGCTATGACCGAAGAGCCCGCCGCGACCGAAGAGCCGGCTGCGACTGAAGAACCCGCCGCAGCGTTCGAGTGCACCGACGCCATCGGTTGTGTGGATATCGCCCCCGGCGACCCGATTCACATCGCCTATGCCCTGACCGTCTCCGGCGCGACCGCCTCCCTCGGTGAGGACAGCAAGGGCGCCATCGAAATCGCGATTGCCGACCGCGGTGGAGAATTGCTCGGTCACCCGATTGAGTTGACCGGTGAAGACACCCTCTGTAACGCGGAAGGCGGCCAGGCGGCTGGCACCAAGATCTCCGCCGACGCGACCATCATCGGTGTGATCGGTACGAACTGCTCCAGCGAAGCGCGCGCGGCCATGCCGTTGATCTCGCAGGCTGGCATGGTGATGATTTCGCCTTCCAACACCAACCCCGACCTGACCGACCCGAACCACCCCGATCATCACCCCGGCTACTTCCGCACCGCTCACAACGACCTGTTCCAGGGTCGTGTTGCGGCGGAATTCGCCTACAATGAGCTCGGCGTCCGCAAGGCGGCGACCATTCACGACGGCAGCCCCTATGCCGAATCGCTCCAGCGCGTGTTCGCGGAAGTCTTCGTTGAACTCGGCGGTGAAGTGACCGCCCAGGAAGCCATCAACGTCGGCGATACCGATATGAAGCCGGTTCTCACCAGCATTGCCTCCGGCGCTCCTGAGATCATCTACTTCCCGATCTTCGAACCCGAAGGCAACCTGATCGCCGCCCAGTCCCGCGAAGTGGCGGGTCTGGAGACCGTGATCCTGATGGGCGCGGATGGTCTGTTCGCCGATACCTTCCCCGAAGCCACCGGCTCTGCCGCGGTTGGCATGTACCTCTCCGGTCCGTATGTTGACGTGAACGATGCGGATTACAAAGCCTTCCTCGAGAAATGGGCTGACCAGATCGGCGGCGTTCCCCCGTCCGGTTTCCATGCTCACGCGTACGATGCGACCAACATCCTGCTGAACGCCATCGAAGCGGTTGCGGTTGTTGACGCCGACGGCACGGTTCACATTCCGCGCCAGGCGCTCCGCGATTACATCTATGCCCTCAAGGACTTCGATGGTCTGACCGGCAACCTCTCCTGCAACGAGAACGGCGACTGCGCCACCGGCGAAGCCCTGGGCGTCTTCAAGCTTTCCGAAGCTGAAGTGAACGGCTCCTGGCCTCCGCCCGTCTTCTGGCAGCCGTAATTTCCGTGCAGCCTGACGCCCAGCCGGTAGATTGAATTTGGGCGCCCCACAAGCCAGACCGTTAACCGGCGCGGTCTGGCTTAATCAAATCCCTGCGAAGGAATTCGACATGCAATCGTACCGAATAAAACGGATCAATTGGACAGATCTTTTCATGTGGCTGGTTGGGGCGGCGTTGATCGCGCTGATTGTTGGAGGCTCGTATTTGACCCTTCAACAAGGCAAATACACAGCGGTTCAGTGGTTTGATCTTGCTGTCTTTGGTCTGGCGCAGGGGAGTGTCTATGCCCTGATTGCGTTGGGATACACGCTGGTGTACGGCATCCTGCGCATGATCAACTTTGCCCACAGTGAAATCTTCATGAGCGGCGCATTTATCGGATATTTTGCCGCGACCGGCATGCAGCGCTCCGGCTTCATGCAGGAAAACCCGCTGCTCGGAATCGTTATCATTTTTCTGACGGCAATGACGACATCCGCCGTCCTTGCCATCCTGCTCGAGCGGATCGCCTATCGTCCTCTGCGCGGCGCGCCTCGCCTGGTTCCCTTGATTACAGCGATTGGCGCGTCTTTCTTTTTACAGTATACCTTCCGCGGTCTGTTCGGGACTCAAAACCGGGCGTACCCGGAAATCGAGGTCATCAAGGGAACCGTTCCCCTGTTCGGGGATTTTCAAATCCAGAAGATCCAAATCATTGTGATCATCGCTGCCGCGGTGATGATGGCGTTCCTTGCCCTCTTCGTCCAGTACACAAAGACAGGCAAAGCCATGCGGGCGGTCTCGGAAGATAAAAGTGTGGCGGCGCTCATGGGCATTGACGTGGATGCGATCATCGTCCGCACGTTCATTCTGGGAGCCTCTCTTGCCGGGGCGGCGGGCGTGTTGTACTGCTTCATGTTCCGCATCGTCACGTTTTACATGGGTTTCATTCCCGGCATCAAAGCCTTTACCGCCGCCGTGCTGGGCGGCATCGGCAATCCGCCCGGAGCGATGCTCGGCGGGCTCTTTTTGGGCATCTTCGAGTCGCTCGGTCCAACCCTCTTCCTGGATGGGCTTGGCATTCCGGCGCCATACCAGCTGAAAGACGTGATCGCGTTCACCATGCTGGTGATGGTACTCATCTTCCGTCCGACCGGCATTCTGGGCGAGCGGTTGAGCAGAGCCAAAGCCTAGTTTGGAGGCGCGATGACGACAACACAAAACACATTCGATTGGAAAAGGACCCTTCAGTTCGGTTTGATCGGCGGGCTGGTGGGCGTATTGATCGCCATGGTGGGGATGGTGGAAGAGTTCGACAAGCGCGATATCATCGCGGGCACGCTGACCATGGGCTGGACTCTCCTGTTTCTCACCGCCCTCGTCACCGGTTATTTTGCCGCAGGCACGGCGAAGGAAAACCGTTTGTTCAGCATCGTCAGCGGAGTTGCCGCCAGCGCGATCTTCGCGGCTGTCATGAGCCTCCTCGCCTGGCTGGTGGAGAGTTTCGACATGCGCCAGGTGCTGGTCAACGCCTCGCCCAGCCTGGTCAAGATTTTGACTTTCGAGCAGGGGGTTCCCAACGGGTTGTTGATGCTCGTCGGGGCGGGAGCCGCCGTCGGCTTGTTGGGAAGCGTGATCTACATCCTGCCGGACCGAATCCGCAAGGCGGTATCCATCGCTTTGGGCATGGTGGCGCTCATCGGTCTCCTGCAGGAGATCATTCAGGTCAGCCTTGCCAGTTTTGAAGGAGCGAGCAAGGCGCTCATCTGGATGTTCGGCAAAGGCACCGAGAAAGGCCTTTCGGTGGCGGGGGCGATCGTGGTTTTCGTTGTGGTTGCCGGGTCGAACCTGCTTTGGGATACCAACGCGCCCAAAGTCAACGCGCAATTCAACAAACTGCCGCAAAATAGACGCCGTTCGCTGCGCTGGCTCGGATATGGAATCCTGTTCCTGGTCATCATCTACCTGCCGGCGGTGCTCGGCTTGTACCTCACGGAAGTGGTGAACAGCACCGGGTTGTTTATTCTGATGGGTCTCGGTTTGAACATCGTGGTCGGTTTCGCGGGCCTGCTGGACCTCGGCTATGTGGCTTTTTATGCCATCGGCGCATATACGGTGGGCGTTCTGACCAACTTCTCCGGCGAGTTGACGGCGCATTTCGGCTGGAACTTCTGGTTTGCGCTGCCGGTGGCGGTGTCGCTGGCTGTGCTGGCGGGGGTGGTTCTGGGCATTCCCGTGCTTAACATGCGCGGCGACTACCTCGCCATCGTAACGCTGGGCTTCGGTGAGATCATCCGCATCCTGGCGCTTTCCGACTTTCTGAAGCCGTCCATTGGCGGCTCGCAGGGTATCGTCAACATTCCGCCGCCGCAGTTTTTGGGGGTACTCATCAACAACCCCCAGACGTTGTATTACGTCATTGTGGCGGGGGCGATCCTCGCCCTGTTCATCAGCCAGCGGCTGCGCGATTCGCGCCTCGGGCGTTCGTGGAAAGCCCTGCGCGAAGACGAAGATGTGGCGCAGGCGATGGGAATCAACCTGGTTGCCACCAAACTGCTGGCATTTGCAACCGGGGCGGCATTCTCCGGTTTGAGCGGTTCGATCCTCGCCATCAAACTGGGGACGATCTACCCGCACAGTTTCGCCCTGTTGATCTCGATCAACGTGCTCGCCCTGATCATCGTGGGCGGCATGGGAAGCATCCCCGGCGTTTTCGTGGGAGGGTTGCTGCTGGCAGGCATGCCGGAACTCCTGCGTGAGTTTGCGGAATATCGCCTGTTGATCTACGGCGCGCTTTTGGTGGTGATGATGCAGGTGCGCCCCGAAGGGTTCTGGCCCGAAGCGACGCACAAACGCGAATTGCGCGGCGTTGAAGCGCCGGCGGCAGAGGCGCAGGAGGCATAACATGGCATCCATTCTCTCTGCCACCAGCGTAACCAAACAGTTCGGCGGTCTGACCGCGGTTAACAACCTGAACGTGGAGATTCCCGAACAGTCCATTTCGAGCATCATCGGACCGAACGGCGCGGGCAAGACCACCTTTTTCAACTGCATCACCGGTTTTTACACGCCGGAAATGGGCGAGATTTATTTCAGGGGCAACCGCATTGACGGTCTGCGCTCCGACCAGGTGACCCGTCTCGGCATCTCCCGCACCTATCAGAACATCCGCCTGTTCTCCAACCTGACCGCCATCGAAAACATCATGGTCGGGTACGAGCCGCACCTCAAGACCAACTGGATTGACGCGGTGTTTCACACACCCCGCTACCACCAGGACGAAAAGGCGGCGCACGAGGAAGCCATCAAACTTCTGCGCTTCGTCGGTCTGACCGGGCTTGGGGACCAGGTCGCCCGCAACCTGCCATACGGCGCCCAGCGCAGGCTGGAGATCGCCCGCGCCCTGGCGAGCAAACCAGGCTTGCTCCTGCTCGATGAACCCACCGCGGGCATGAACCCGCATGAAACCATCGAGATGATGCACTTCATCCGCAACCTGCGCGACAGTTTAGGCATCACCATCCTCCTCGTCGAACACGATATGCGCCTCGTGATGGGCATCAGTGAACAGGTCACTGTGCTGGATTTCGGCGAGAAAATTGCGGAAGGCACGCCGAAGGACATTCAGTCCAACCCGCGCGTGATCGAAGCCTATCTCGGGCGCGGCGCCGCCACAGAAGGCATGGCAGCCGCCGGCGAAGGCGCGTCCAAGCGCAAGACCACTCATTAGGCAGGCAACGATGTCCTTACTCAGTATCGAAAACATCCACACGTATTACGGCAATATCCATGCCCTCAAGGGAATCTCCCTCACCATCGAAAAAGGCGAGATCGTCACCCTGATCGGGGGCAACGGCGCCGGAAAAACCACCACCCTGAGGACCATTTCGGGTCTGCTCAAGCCGCGCGAAGGGACCGTCCGCCTGAACGGCGAAGACCTCTCGAAATACAAGGCGCACGAGATCGTGTACAAAGGCATTTCCATGGTACCCGAAGGGCGCGGCGTATTTGCCCGCCTCACCGTGACCGAAAACCTGGAAATGGGCGCCTACAGCCTCAAAGACCCCCAAAGCATCAGCCGCAACATGGAAAGGGTGTTCACCCTCTTCCCGCGCTTGAAAGAGCGCCGCACCCAGGTGGCTGGCACGCTTTCCGGCGGCGAACAACAGATGCTCGCCACAGGACGCGCGCTCATGGCAAGCCCCAGCATCCTGCTCATGGACGAACCTTCCATGGGCCTCGCGCCCGTGCTGGTGGAACTGATCTTCGACACCATCCAGCAGATCAACAAGGAAGGCACCACCGTCCTGCTCGTGGAGCAGAACGCGCTGATGGCGCTCGGCATCGCCAGCCGCGGTTATGTGTTACAGACCGGTCAGATCGTACTGAGCGACACGGCGGAAAATTTGAAGTCGAATCCCACCGTGCAAAAAGCGTATCTCGGCATGGAATAAAGACAACCGATGGGACAAAAAAGCGCAGAGGCATGCAAGGATGCTCTGCGCTTTTCTTGTATCCCCGAATCAGGGACTGACCCCGCCTCCCTTGCTGAACCCGAAACTGGCCACCGTGACCGGACGATAGTCGAACCCCAGGGCTTCCACACGGAGGACGTGCCTGCCCGGCTCAAAACCGGAAACCTGAATGTACCCGCCGTGCCTGCCGGATTTTTCCCAGATCGCCGCCGTATCCCCGCGCCAGACCTCCTCCCCATCGAAGAGGACTCTTGCCCAACCAATCGCCTGCTCGCCGAGGATTTGCACGCCCATCGCAGTAAAGGAATCGTCGTTCACAACAGCCTCGATCCAATCCCCGTTCCACCAGATGACGCGGTGCAAACCATACGGGATGGCTTCTTCTGCATAGGAAATTTGAATCCCTTCCGGCGGGGACATATCTTCGGCGTTGGCATGAGCATACAGGTCCGGCGGAGAAGCGAAGAAGCGGCTGTCACCGCCAAAGACCTCCACGCTGACAGACAGTCCCGCCGGGATGATGGAGGTCTGGGCGATCCGTTTCTCCGTACAGCCGGGCGCATCGTCCGCCGCGCAGGACGACCAGGACTGCCCGCTCAGGTTTTCCGCCCGCAGGTCAAAGGAGCATGGGTCGTTCACGGTTCGGAGTTCAAGTTGACCGTCCGTGAGACTCCATTCATATTCGCCCACATGCTCCGGGCAATACGGGTCATTGAACAGGTACAGCCGGTCTCCTTCCACCGTGTAGGAAGAGATGCTTCGCCAGCCGTTGACCTCGTAGAAGATTCGCATCACGCCCTTGTCGAATTGCAGTTTCCAAATGCCGCCCGCCGCGCGGTAATCGGCGCAGCGCAGGCATTTCCACCATTGGGGCCAGGATGGATCCACTTTGGTGTAAAGCCCATCCAGCGGACTCGCAGCCGGATCCGGCAGAGGCGTGAGATAGGCAAACGGGGTCGCCTGCAAAAAGGAACTCCAAACGCTGGTTGGGGCAGCCCGATTGATATTTGGATTGTCCGCAGGCTGGAACAGGATCGTAAGCGCGGCAAGCGCCCCGACGATCAGCGCAAGCACAAGAAAAGACAGAGTGAATTTTTTATGTTCCAAGTCATCCTCCATTAAAATCAAGTCGTCGTGCACATCCAAAGCGCCGAAAATTATACTCCCGCAAATATATCGTATACCCCGGAGGCGACCATGCTTGTCTTGAACGCAGAAGAAGTCCGCAAGACGCTCCCGATGAAGGAAACCATCGAGGCGATGAAGAACGCCTACGCCTCGCTCTCCGACGGAAAGGCGGAAGTGCCCCTGCGGACGCGCCTGCCCATCCCGAACCATGATGCGCTCGGCATCTTCATGCCTGCCTACGTCCAGGCGAAGGATGCCGACGCGCTGGCAGTCAAAGTCGTATCCATCTTCCCGAACAACCCCGCGCGCGGACTGCCTTACATCCAAGCCGCAGTGTTTGCGTTCGAGGCTGGCACGGGCGCGGTTTCTGCCGTGCTGGAGGGCGGCGCGTTGACGGCAATCCGCACTGGCGCGGGAAGCGGCGCAGCGATTGACCTGCTCGCGCGCAAAGACAGCAAGGTCGCCGCCATCTTCGGCGCAGGCGTGCAGGGACGCACCCAGCTGGAAGCCGCATGCACCGTCCGCAGGATCGAGACGGCATGGGTGTACGACTCGGACCCGAACCGCGCCGCCGCATTCGTAAAGGAGATGGCGGGCAAAGGTTCGCTTCCCGCGGACCTCAGAGCTGCCTCCTCGCCCCGGGAAGCGGTCCAAGCCGCGGATATTATCTGCACCGCCACCACCTCTACGACTCCCGTATTCGACGACGCCGACCTCAAACCCGGCGTGCATATCTCCGCGATTGGCGCGTACACGCCTGAGATGGCGGAAACACCAGCCGAAACCGTTCGACGCGCAAAGGTCTTTGTGGATTCGCGTTCGGCGGTACTCGCCGAAGCCGGGGATTTGATCCAGCCGATTCAAAAGGGATGGATCACCGAAGCGCACGTCCTCGCGGAACTGGGCGAGATCGTGCTTGGCAGAAAACCCGGCAGGGAATCGGACGAAGAGATCACCTTCTTCAAATCCGTCGGCGTGGCGGTGCAGGATGCCATGGCGGCGCAGCTGGCGTTGCAGAACGCAAAGGCAATGGGCTTGGGGCGGGATATCGAATTTTAGTTTTGTAGGGCGAGATTCATCTCGCCTTTACCGTACGCAGGAAATATCTTGCGCCCGCATGGCGCGGTGTGAAAAACAAAAAAAGGATTCTGATACCATGAACCTACCAACCACAGCGGATATCGTCATCATCGGCGGGGGGGTGATGGGCGCCAGCGCGGCGTATCACCTTGCAAAGCGCGGCGTGAAGGACATCGTCCTGCTCGAAAAGGAAAAATATTTCGGCACAGGCGCAACGGGCAGGTGCGCGGGCGGGGTGCGCTACCAGTTCTCCACCGAGATCAACGTAAGGCTTTCGCTCGAAAGCCTGCCGATGATCGAGCGCTTCAAGGACGAGATCGGGCAGGATGTGAACTACCGTCAGTGCGGCTACCTGCTGATCGCAACCAACGAAAAGGACGCCGCCACCTTCAAGCACAACGTGGAATTGCAAAACAAACTTGGCGTGCCAACCCAATTGCTCAGCGGGGACGACGTCCGCGCGCGCCTGCCGATGATGCGATTCGACGACGCACTCGCCGGCACGTTCAACCGGAAGGACGGCATCGTGGACCCCAACAGCGTGGTGATGGGCTACGTCAACGCGGCGCAGAAGATGGGCGTCAGAGCCGTCGAGAACGCCGAGGTGACGGGAATCGCCGTCAGCGGCGGGGAGGTTTCGGAAGTGCAAACAACCCTCGGCGCGATCAAGACGCGCACCGTCCTCAACGCGGCGGGACCATGGTCGGGGTTGATCGGCGCCATGGCGGGCGTCCAACTTCCCATCACACCCCTGCGCAGGCAAATGTTCACCACCAATCCCCTGCCGGAAGTGCCGGAGGATTTCCCGTTCGTGATTGACTTCGCACAGTCGTTGTATTTCCACCGCGAGGGCGAAGGCTTGTTGATCGGCATGAGCAACCAGAACGAGAAGCCGGGCTTCGACCAGAACGTGGACGAGGAGTTTGAACTGGTGAATTTGGAGGCCGCCATCGAACGCATGCCGCTGGTGGAAAAAGCCAGCCGCGCCTCGCACTGGGCGGGCTTGTACGAAGTGACGCCCGACGCGCACCCGATTTACGGCGGCACGGATGTGAAGGGGTTTTACGTCTGCACCGGGTTTTCCGGTCACGGCTTTATGCACGGACCGATCTCCGGCAGGTTGATGAGCGAATTTATCGTGGACGGAAATTTTTCAAGCGTGGATGTTTCGATGCTTGATCTCAAGCGCTTTGAAGAAGGACGTTTGATAAAAGAGTACAATGTAGTGTAAATAACTCACCTTACGCAGTACCGCAAGATTCATCTCGCCTTTGCAGAACAGCATGAAACTCTCTGCGAGGACAAGTTATGCGGTACGAGTAAACTGCGTAACATCAGTAAATAACCCGAGTTGCTGCCATGGTTTCAAGAGGCTTCCCTCACCCCAAACAAGGTTATATATTCTGGGACGACTTCCCCCTCTCCCGATGGGAGAGGGCAGGGTGAGGGCTTTGGGCGGGAAACCTAGAAAATCTATTGGAAGGTGGCAACTTGAGTTAAATAATTAAACACAAAGTACACAAAGTGGACGGACGCCCTATCGGTTCGCCCTCCTTCGTGACCGTAGTGTCCTTTGTGTTTAAAATAGGAACTTATGACCTCCGCAGAAATCATCACCATTGGAACCGAAATCCTGCTCGGCGAGATCGTGGATACGAACACGCGCTACATTGCGCGGACGCTGCGAAGTTTAGGCGTGGATTTGTACCGCACCATCACCATCGGCGACAACGTGGAGCGCATCGCCGATGCGATACACAACTCGCTCGAACGCGCCGACATCGTCATCACCACCGGCGGGCTGGGTCCCACCGTGGACGACCCCACGCGCGAGGCGGTCGCCAAAGCCCTCGGCGTGGAAATCGAATTTCGTGAAGACCTATGGCAGCAGGTGGTGGAAACCATTTCACGATACGGGCGCAAACCGTCTGAGAATCAAAAGCGGCAGGCGTACGTCCCCAAAGGCGCCATTGGAATCCGCAACCCGGTCGGTACCGCGCCATGTTTTATTGTGGAGCGCCCCTCATCCCTTCGCCCCTCTCCCGCTGGGAGAGGGGTTGGGGTGAGGGTTGTCATCTCTCTGCCCGGCGTGCCTGCCGAAATGGAACACATCCTCCACGAGTCGGTCATCCCATATTTGCAAAAGCGCTTCAACCTTAATGAAATCATCAAAGTCCGCGTGATTCGCTGCGCGGGTTTGGGCGAAGGCATGATTGACGAAAAGATCGCCGACCTCGAACGGCTCAGCAATCCCACCGTTGGGCTTGCCGCGCACACCGGCGTGGTGGACGTGCGCATTGCGGCGAAGGCAAAGACCGAAGCCGAAGCCGATGCGATGATCGCACAGGTCGAAGCGCAGGTGCGCGAAAGGCTCGGCAGCGCCGTCTTCGGCGTGGATGAAGACCGGCTGGAAGATGCCGTGCTGGATATGCTGGCGCGGCGCGGATGGACCTTGACCGCCATCGAAAGCGGACTCGACGGACTGCTCGCGCGCAAAGTCCCCCACACCGCCTCCCTCCCGGACCTGACGCCTGAATCATTGACCCAAGCCTTGCGCGCCGCCCGGAGCGAATCCAAAGCGGATTTCGCCCTCGGCGTCTCCGTCAATATGGAAACGCGCTCCGCCGACATGGCGATGATCTCGCCCAAAGGGGAAAAGACGCACCGCATCACATACGGCGGTCCGCCCCGCAGCCTGCCGCGCTGGAGCGTGAACCTCGCCTTGAACTGGCTGCGCACCACGCTGGAGGAACTGACGTAATGGCAAAGCCCAAGCCGCACAAACGCAGCGACTCGCCCTGGGTCATCCTTGCCTGGGGGCTGAATATCCTCGGCTTGGGCGGGATCGCGCTTGTGCTGGTGGCATATTGGGCGTTACAGCCGGCGCTCGCCGCGCCGCCGGCTCCAAACCCGAACTACACAGCCACACTTCCGCCCACGTTCACTCCGAACCCGTTTGCGCTCATCCTGCCGACCATCACCCACAACCCGCGTTCGACCATGATCGTGGCGGAAACGCCCACCCCGTTCGTCGTCCAAAATGCGTGGAGGTTTGGCAGCGCCCGCATCTCCACCATCGGCTATTCGGTTTCGGGCAGACCCATCGAAGTCTACACCTTTGGGAACGGCGAGCGCGAAAAGATGATCGTCGCCGGGATTCACGGCGGTTACGAATGGAACACCATCGCTCTCGCGGATGAATTGATCCAGCACATCTTCGACCACCCGGAGGTCGTTCCCGGCGACGTGACCCTGCACATCCTCCGCAACCTGAACCCCGACGGCGACGCACGCGATCACGGCATTGACGGGCGCGTCAACGATCACGGCGTGGACTTGAACCGCAACTTCCCCGAAAACTGGGCAAAGACCTGGGACCGCGCCGGGTGCTGGAACCTCACCCCCACCACCGGCGGACCCAGTCCCGGCTCCGAGCCGGAGACGCGCGCAATGATGTACTTCCTGCAATCGCACGATATCGAAACGCTCATCAGTTATCACAGCGCGGCGCTGGGCGTCTTCCCTGGCGGCAATCCCTGGGAGAAGGATTCCATAAAATTCGCCAGGGCGCTCTCCAGAGCCACCGGCTATCCCTACCCGCCCATTGACACGGGCTGCGTCTACACCGGCACACTGGCAGATTACGCCGTTTCGCTTGGCATCACCGCCGTGGATATGGAACTTTCCACGCACAAATTCACCGATTTTGAAGAGAACCTGAAAGCGCTCGAAGTGCTGTTAAATTGGAGATAAACAATGACATGCCGCAAAATTCATTTTGCGGAGCGCAGGCAAAGCCGCGGCAAAAAATCGCAAGATAAATCTTGCGGCACGAAAAATCATAAGGAGATTGAATGACTCGAAACGCAGACACTCTTTTTACCAATGCCATCGTGCTGACGATGGATGAAAAACTCAACCAATACGATCCCGGCGCGGTCGCCGTGAAAGGCGATTCCATCGTCGCTGTTGGGAATGAAGCGGAACTGAAAAGGGAATTCACGGCAAAGGAGGTGATTGACTGCGGCGGCAAGGTCCTCATGCCGGGTCTGGTCAACGCGCACACCCACGTGCCGATGACCCTCATCCGCGGGCTCGCCGACGACCTGCGCCTCGACGTGTGGCTGATGGGCTACATGCTGCCGGTGGAGCGCCAGTTCGTCACGCCGGAGTTCGTGCGCCTCGGAACGCTCATCGCCTGCGCCGAACAAATCCGCAGCGGTGTGACCACCTTCAACGACATGTATTATTTCGAAGACGACATCGCCCAGGCTGCCGCCGATGCGGGCATGCGCGCCGTGTGCGGCGAATCGGTTATGAAATATCCCGCGCCAGATGCGCCCTCCTACGATGACTCGCTGGCATACGCGCGCGAGTTCATCAAGAAATGGAAGGGACACCCGCTCATCGTCCCCGCCATTGCGCCGCACGCGCCCTATTCCACCAACCCGGAGATCATCCGCGCCTGTGTGGACCTCGCCAAAGAATTCGATGTGCCCCTGCACATCCACATCTCCGAGACCGCGTTTGAAGTGGAGAACATGCGCAGGGAACAGGGTATGCCGGTCATTCCCTACGTCAAGAAACTCGGTTTGTTCGAAGCCAAGGTCATCGCCGCGCACTGCGTCCACATTGACTCGGGCGAGATTCGCACGCTCAAACATGCCAATGCGGGCGTATCGCATAACCCGTCCTCCAACCTCAAACTCGCTTCGGGATTTGCGCCCGTTCAAAGAATGCTCGATGACGGGCTGAACGTCGGCGTTGGCACGGATGGTCCCGCCTCGAATAACGACCTCGATATGTTCGAGGAAGTGCGGCTCGCTTCCTTCGTCGCCAAAGCCTCAGTCAACGATCCGACCGCCCTTCCCGCCGCAACCGCCCTCCTGATGGCTACCCGCATGGGCGCCCAGGCGCTTCATCTCGGACATTTGACCGGTTCGCTGGAAGCGGGCAAACGCGCCGACCTGATTTTGGTGGATACCTCGCCCCTGCATAACTCCCCGCGCTTCAAACGAGACCCGATGAATGCCTACGCCCAGCTGGTCTTTGCCGCCAAATCCACCGACGTGAGCGATGTAATGGTCAATGGAAAATGGTTAATGCGCGAGCACAAACTGCTCACTCTCGACGAAGCCGACCTGCTCCGTCAGGCGCGCAATTTCGCGGAAAAGATTGATGCCTTCCTGATCGAGCGTGAACAGTCGGTGCTTTCGAAACTGATCGCGCTGGGCGGCTCGATGGAGGAAGAGTCGTTCGAGGTGCAGGTAAAGGTCAAGGTCGGCGAACCCAGCCTCATCGTCCAGAACTTGAAGCGCCCGGAGATCGAGATCACCGCGCACAAACACTATCGTCAGTTCGACGAATACTTCCTGTTCGACGATCCCGCCCAGGGACGCCTGCGCTTCCGCGAAGATAATCTCGTCAACGAAAAAGGGGATGTGGTCAACGTGCGTGCGCGCCTGACTCTTCTGGGTCAAAAACGCGAAGGCGAGATCGGGCACGACGTCCTGCTCTCGCGCAGCCGCTTCCTCGCGCCCGCCACACAGACCCTGCGCTTCTACCGCGAATACTTCAAACCCAAAAAGGAAATCTCGGTGGAGAAGGACCGCCTGCGCTGGCACATCAAATACAAGGATACCGAGTTCTTTGTGAACCTCGATGAAATGAAACAGCCCGCGATGGGAACCTTCCTCGAAATCAAGAGCCGAACCTGGAGCCGCAAGGACGCCGACCGCAAGGCGGAACTGGCGAGCGAACTGTTGAACCTGCTTGGCGCCGGAAGCGCCGAAACCGTGACGCAGGACTACATCGAAATTTTGGCTGCATAAAAAGCCGCCGGCGCGGCCCGCCCTGCCAATTGCCATGGACACCTTAAGAAAAACAACCGCCGTATTTTCCGCGATTCTCTTCGTCTTCACAGGCGTGACGGCGCTGCTGTTGTTTAACTTCGACCGCAGCGCCTTCACGGCGGAAACCTATCAAAAAGCGTTTGCGCGCGAGGACCTTTACAACAAACTCCCCGCTGTGATGGCAGAAGCGATGACGACTTCGGGAGCGGACCAAAGCCGGTTCCCCATCGTCATGCAGGGCATGAGCCGCGAGGCGTGGGAGGCGTTCTTTCGCTCCCTGCTCCCGCCCGAAACCCTGAAGCCGATGGGCGACGAGATGCTGGCTTCCGCCTTCGCCTACCTCAACGGGCAGGCGGATGTTGTGAATCTAAGCCTCGCGCCGCTGAAAGCCAGAATGACGAGCGAGGCGGGCACGCAGGCGGTTCTATCGCTCCTCGGCACACTGCCCGCATGCGACCTCCTCCAAATCAGCCAGATGAGCGTCAGCCTGCTCGCAAGCGGACAGATCGAATTTTGCAGTCCGCCCGCGGAGTTGTACCCGCTGCTCACGCCGGTGATTCAGGGACAACTGCAAGCCGCTGCGTCGGCAATTCCAGAGCAGATGACGCTGGTCAGCGCGCCGCCGCAAAACGATCCGCGCCAGAAACTGCAAACCATCCGCCTCCTGATGCGCCTCAGCCTGATTCTGCCGCTGACGTTTTTGTTTGCGCTGACGGTTTTCGCCGTTCGCTCGCTGAAAGACTGGCTGATGTGGTGGGGAATCCCGTTCACCGCCGCGGGCGCGGGCGCATTCCTGGCGGGACTCCTCGGCGCGCCGGTTTTCAAGAGCGCGCTTCAGCGCATTCTCATGGAAAGCATGCCCGATTATCTGCCCGTCTTCCTGCTCGATTTCGCCAGCGACTTCGCCTCTGCAATGGTGCGGGCATTGCTCGACCCGGTCCTGTGGCAGGGATTGACGCTGGCAATTCTTGGAATGGGAATGGCAGGGGCTGGATATTATTTGAGCATCAGGAAAACAAACGCGGGGTGATCCGGTCCGCTCGAAAACTCGCCGCAACAATTGCGCGCTCCCGCCTGTATTGCTTCAAAGAGGCGCAAATGCGGCGAATTTTTATTTCCCTGACCCTGTTTCTCATCGCGTCCCTGGCGTGCGGCGGGACTTCATCCATCCCGCCTACGCCGGAAAATTCGGTCTTCGATTCCGGCAGGACCGCCTTCGGCTTCTTCCCCTCCCCGCCGGAGGTGACCATTGAAAGCGTCTTCCAGTTATTCAAAGACATGAACGCGCACGGCGATTTCGTCCTCATCCAGCAAAACACAGACTGGGAAAGTTTCGTAACCGGCGTGGAGGGCGAATCGCAAACCCGCACCGACCTGGTCAACCAGGTCAAACTTGCGCGGCAAAACAACCTCGAATATATCTTCGTCCTCGATGCGCTCAACGGGCTCGACCGGCGCGAGTTCATCGGCTTGCCCGCAGGCTGGGAGGCGGATTTCGCCAATCCGAATGTCCGCGCCGCGTACAGGAATTACGCGCTTTGGGTCGTGCGCAGTTTCCATCCGCGTTATCTCGGTCTTGCCTCCGAGATCAACACCTACATGGATGCCCATCCAGACGATGCGCCGAATTTCATCAGCCTGTATCATGAAATCCATGCCCTGGTCAAAGCCGAAGCGCCCGAAACGCAGGTTTTCGTCACGTTTCAGTGGGACGACCTCAACAACATGTTCCCGCAGCCCGAAGAGGGAAACCGCCAGCGTCTCTCCCCGAACTGGGAGCAGATCGAAGCCTTCGAGCCGAACCTGGATGTGTGGGCGATCTCGACGTATCCATACTTTGTCTTTCCCTCCGGCGCAGATATTCCCGCCGATTATTATTCCCCGCTTCTCTCGCGGACCTCAAAGCCGGTCGCCATTGCCGAAAGCGGATACGCCTCCCGGGCGGTTGGCACGGTCTCGGCAGCCCCCGAAGACCAGGTCGCTTTTCTCAACGCCGTGCATGACCAGCTCGGCTTGCGGATGGTCTTCTGGGTCAACACCCTGCTGAACGATTTCAACCTGGATTCGTATGCGGAGGAAATGAAAAAACAGGGGCGCGACCCAAACGACGCACTCCTGCTCGCCAATTTCGCCTTCATCGGGCTGCGCAACTTCGACGGTTCCCCCAAGCCCGCGCTGGAGGTGTGGGATGGGTTTCAGAAGTAATTACGGGCATTCATTCGCAATCTGCTCTTCGAGCGTCGCGGCAAAGACGTGATACCCGGAGCCGTCGCAGGCGGCGCGGAAGTAATAATACGGCGTGGATTGCGGATATGCGACCGCCATGAGCGCATCCAAACCGGGATTGGAGATCGGCGCGGGCGGCAGACCGGCGGTCTGATAGGTGTTGTACGGGGAAGCGATCTTCAAATCCTCCAGCGAGAGCGGGGTCTTCCACCACGAGTTTGCTTCGTGCTGAAAACCGAGGGCGTATTGGACGGTCGGGTCGGCGTCGAGTTTCATGCCGATGGCGAGACGGTTGAGATAGACCGAAGCGATCAGCGGCGCTTCCTCGATGCGGACGGCTTCGCGCTCGACAATCGAAGCGAGGGTGACAGCCTGGAACACGGTCAGGCCGCGGTTGGTGTAGGCGTTTTGCATTTCGGAGGTGAGGTGGGCAGCGAAGTTTCGCCCAATGACATCGAACAGTTCCTGAACGGTTGTTTCGCGCGGCAGGGTGTACGTATCCGGGTAGAAAAATCCTTCCATCGCGGCGGGGGCGATAAAGTCCAGCACTTGAGGCGGATCGTTTGCGGCGGCGAGAAAGGCTTCGGGGGTGATGCCCAGCCCCGAGGTCGGGAGCGAAGCGGCGATCTCTTCCATCCGCCAGCCGGGCAAAATGACGAGAGACGCATCGCTGGGGGAAAACTTCTGCAGCGCCTGGGCGATGTCCATGATGGATTGCGCGGGGCTGAGTGTGAAACTGCCCGATTGAATCGTGAGGTCAATGCCGGTGTAGACGACGTAATCATAGAACGCATCGGCGCTGGAAATAAGACCAAACCCCTCCAGCCGATTTGCAACCGAGACAACGGATTCGCCCGGTTCGACCACAAAGGATTGTTCCGCGCCGGCTGGATTCAGCGGGGTGGTTAATACGTCGCCGTGCATGAGCAGCCGCGCAGAATATTCGATGCGGTCTGAAATCGGGAGGACGCTCGACGGCGGACCGTACAACAGCGAGGCGCGCGCGGGAATGTAATAGATGAACGAAAAAAGACAGGCAGCGGCAGCGAGGGCGAGAAGGGCGAGGATGAAATAATACTGGTAACGGCGCATTTTACGATTTTGGATTTACGATTTACGATTGCGCTTTGCTTTTTACGCATTGCGTCTGGCTTCGAGATAGGACTGCAAAATCACCACCGCCGCAAATTCATCCTGATGACCGGCGCGTTTTTTACGCGAAACGCCAAGTTCGATGCGCGCGGCGCGGGCGATCCGGGTGCTGTGTGATTCATCCCACATTTCGATGGGGATGCTCGTCTGGTTCTGGAGTTCGGCGGCAAAACGCGCGGCGCGCCGACCGGCAGGGTTTGGATTCCCGTCATCGTCGAAAGACTGACCGACGACGATCAAGCCCACGTCGTTTTGCGCGGCGATTTCCGCCACCTGCGCTGCGTCGAGCAGGCGCGAAACGTGCCGGATGACTTTCAAAGGGCTGGCGATGGTGGCGGTCGGGTCGCTGAGGGCGAGACCGATGCGCTTTTCGCCGTGATCCACTGCGAGGATTCTCATGGGCTGCGCGACGATGGACGATGGACCATGGAAACTTGCATCCATCGTCCATGGTCAACGGTCAATCGTCTATCTAACCTCCACCGAAATGTTGAACGGAATCAACGGCAGCCATCTCCACCACGACGGCGTGATGACAATCTGCGGCGGTTGGCGCATGGCAAGGGCGTTTTGCAATTCGGTCAATGCAGAGTGCGGCTCGCGTCCGCGAATCAGGCTGAAGACCCGCATCACATCCACACTGCGGAGCGCGGTCTGCCTGGCTTCGAGTTGAAATCGCGTCACACCGAAGGAATCTGTGACCGGTTCATCCAGCGGTTCGAACGTCATTTCGCCGAAGGGAGAAAAGCCCTGCGGGGTCAACGCATTCAGGGAAGCAGCCGCGAGCCGGCGCAAATCTTCAGACGAGACGTACCTCGCGGTATATTCGGCTTCCATCGAAAGCGAGAGCGTATTTCCCGCTTCGCCCTCCGGCGGAAAAAACTCTTCGTTTTTGATTTCTGTAATCTCCAGCGTATCCATGAACAGCAAATCGCCGGCTCCGATCTGCGAACGAATTCGAGATGCCGCCTCATTCCGCAGCGCAGCCAGCGCAACTTCCCGCAATGCTGCGCGGTCGTCTTCATCCGCGCCGACGGATTGCACATCCGCGCCGCCCGCTGCCGGCTCCGGGTTGCTGACGGTGGCGGACAGCCCCAGCGCCCCTTCGATCATCGAAATGGCACCTGTTTCCACGTTTCCCTGCGCTCCCGCCTCCAGCGCCTCAATGCGGACCTCGACGACTTCCCCCGCTCCGGCGGGCAGGCGGGCATCGTTGAGCGTTGCGAATCGGATGAGCGTGGTTGTGGAAATCACCGTCCCGGCGGGAATTACGATTTCATCCTGACTCAGATTCGTAAACTGCGCCACTCCCCTCGACTTCGATTTGGGAATCGAGATGCGGCTCGAAACCGCGGCGGATTCTTCATGGCTGACCGTGACGAAAATCGTCCGGGCAGGCAGGTCGCCCGTCCACGAAACCGCTTCGATGGACGGGCTGGCGCTGACCGGGATGACCATGGAACTCACCTGCGCTTCGGGATACAAAGTCACCGCTGCGCGCGGGACGAATAAGCCCGCCAGCGTCAGGACAGCCATGACTCCCGCCGAAAACGCCGCCACCCTCCCCAAAAGCGACGTCCTCCACGCGGGCTCCTTCACAAGGATTTCATCGCGCAAGGCACGCAAATCGCGGCGGGGAGGCTTGGGCGTACGTTGAGTTCTGGGAGCAGGGGGCGTCCAGGGGTCCTTTTGAGCCGAGGCGGTGGATTGGAAGACCGGAATGCCGAGCGATTCCGCATCCCGTTTGACGTTCATGCGGCGGGTGACCAGCCCCAACTGCGCGCCCAGCGAATCCGCGTGACGCTGGAGGACTTTCAAATCCAGCAGGCGCAGTGAAACTTGTTCGTATTTGGGCCATACCAGCAGGATGCGCGGCGTCTTCGCCCACGATAATTTATCGCGGACGGAGATCAGGTCGTCGTGGGATTCGAGGGTGATGATCTTGGTTTTCAAATTAATTCACCACAGATAAACACAGATGAAAAGGATGGTTTGATGATGCAGATCAAATTTTCCTTGACTTCCAGTCTGTGTGGGGTAACAATTTCTTGATTTCAACCTTCGGTCTTCCAAAATTGATGGGCAGGCAAACTTCAAGTCCAGTGGCGCGGAGGGAATTCCAGGCTTGGGCGACATGATCCTGATTCAACATGGAAGCGGCTTTCAACTCAACCAGCACGCGATTTTCCACAAGCAAATCCGCGAAAACCCGCCAATGATCACGCCGTCGTAAGTAACCTTAATTGGGTGCTGTTGCGCCACAATGAAATCCGTGACCTTTCGGATTCGATGGACAAGCGCATTTTCGTAAATCTTTTCGACAAACCCCGTCCTAAGCGCATTGCTGACATCGTATGCACAACCGATGATTTTTTGAGTAATGCAATTCACATCTGGCGACGGCATTTCACCCATCCTCTCATCCACACATCAGTGTTCATCTGTGGTTTAATTTTCTCGCTTTTTCAACCAATCCCGGCAGGGTTTTCAAAAACGACTCCACTTGCTCGGGGGTTGTATCCGTTCCCAGCGTAACGCGCAGGGAGCCCAGCGCCCATTCGCGCGGATAGCCGAGCGCGGTGATGACTTCGCTTGGTTCGGGGTTGCCGGTTTTGCAGGCGGAACCGGACGAGCAGGCAAAGCCGGAAGAATCGAGCAGCTGCAAAAGCAGGTTGCCGTCCACGTCCTTGAAAACAAACGAAGCATGGTTGGGAAGGCGTTGTTCGGGATGACCGGTGAGCTTCGATTCGGGAATGGTCTCCAACACTGTGCCGATGATGTGATCGCGCAGGGGCTTCACATGCGCCGTACGCAACTCGCGCTCTTCCGCGGCGAGGCGCAGGGCTTCGGCAAAACCGACAATGTACGGCACGTTGTGCGTCCCCGCCCGCAGGCTGAATTCCTGCCCACCGCCCGTCAGGTGCGGGACGAGATTCGTCCCTTTACGGACGTACAACACCCCGACGCCCTTCGGTCCGTAGAACTTATGCCCGCCCAGCGACATCAAATCCACGCCGAGTTTTTCGACGTTCACATCGAGATAAGCGGCGGCTTGCACGGCGTCGGTATGGAAAAGGATGCCGTTGGCGTTTGCCGTCTGTGCAAGGTCGGCGATGGGGTTGATCGAGCCGATCTCATTATTGGCATACATGACCGACGCCATGATGGTATCGCTGCAGACCGCCTTCGCCAGTGAATCAACCGTCACCTGTCCGTGCTCGTTCACGTCCAGCCATTCGAGCGGGAAGCCGTATTCCTTTTGCAGTTGAATGGCGGTCTTGCTCACAGCGGGGTGTTCCGTCCGGGCGGTCAGAATCCACTTCCCCGCAGCCCGATGCGCGAGTGCCGCCCCGCGCAAGGCAAGGTTATCCGCTTCCGAGCCGCCGGAGGTGAAGATGATCTCATCCGGGCTGCATCCCAAAACCGAAGCAGCCTTCTCCCGCGCCTCATCCACCGCGGCTTCGGCTTTTTGACCAAAGCGGTGAATGGACGACGGATTCCCGAACGCCTCGCGGAAATAGGGCATCATCGCGTCGAGGACGCGCCTGTCAACGGGAGTGGTGGCGGCATAATCGAGGTAAATCATGAAAGGGATTATAGCAAACTATTTTTCGGGAATGATAGAATATCGAGTTAAAGATAATTCGAGAAACCCATGAAAAAACAGTGGCTTCAACCCGCCGGTATCCTGTTCGGCATTGCCGCCGCCGCCTCGATGTTGTTTGCCAGCCAACTCGGCTTGGACAACAACCCGGTCTGGGGCGTGAGGCGGTATGCGGTCTTCTTCATGGGGCTTGCCATTCTCCTTGTTTCGTCCTTTTACCGTGAAGACAACTTCATCGGGAAGGCGCTCCACAGCGCAGATGGGCGGTTTTATGCGACCGTCGTTCTCCTCGACATCGCCATCGTTTTCATCTATCTTTGGTTCGCTTCGGACGGCATGTGGACGACCCTGCCCAACGAGACAAACTACTACGACCTGCAAGCGAACGCCTTTGCAAAGGGGCAGCTCGAACTGGATGTTCAACCCGACCCCGCCCTGCTCGCGTTCAAGGACGAAAGCCTTTACGAGCCCGCAAACCGCGAGGGGATTCCCGTCTTATGGGATGCGACCCTTTACAAAGGAAAATACCATCTTTACTGGGGACCCGCGCCCGCGCTTTTGCTGGCGCTGATCAAACCGTTCCACCCATCCGACCTCGGGGATAAAGTCCTCACGCTCCTTTTCATATCCGGCACACTGCTTTTCCTGACGTTGACCATCCTCGAACTTTGGCGCAGTCATTTCAATCACATCCCGCGCGGGACCGTGCTCGCGGCGATTGCGTTTGCCGGGCTGGTCAACCCCATGCCTTACATCATGACAGAGGGACGCATCTACGAAGCCGCCATCGTTGCGGCGCAGTTCTTCCTCATGGGCGGATTTTATTTCCTGCTCCCCGCGTTCAACCGCCCGTCCATCCCCCGGCTTGCCCTGGCAGGATTGTTCTTCACCCTTGCGGTCGGCTCACGCACCACATTGATTCCCGCCGTTGGAATTCTCTCACTCGTGGTTCTGCTTTGGACGGTTCAAACCCGGCATCCGCGCGCGGTTTCGTACATGCTTGCCTTTGCCCTGCCGCTTGCTTTGGGGGCGGTCGGTTATGGCTGGTATAACCACGCCCGCTTCGACTCGACCACCGAATTCGGCTATCGCTACCAACTCACCAGTTACAACCTCTATCAACAAATTGGCGAAACCTTCGCCCTCGAATACCTGCCGCCCAACCTCTACAAAACCCTCTTCAACCCGCTCGAACGGCGCGACGCCTTTCCATATATCTTCCCGACCCGCTGGTCGGGTCCTGGCTGGCTGACGAACTACCAGCCTAAAATGTACTTAACCTACACTGAAAACATCACAGGGATTTTCATCGCCAGTCCGTTTCTTCTGCTTGCTGCGCTGGCGGGCATCCGCCCCAAACGCGATCTGCGCTGGATGCTGCCCGCGCTTTCCGCCGCCTTCCTCGCCGTCTTCGTCACCCTGCAAGCGTTTTTCTTCGTCGCCATGCGTTACATGCTCGACGCCGTCCCGACCCTCGCGCTTCTCAGCGTCATCGGTTTCTGGCACGGTTTCGACCTCTTCAAAAACAGCAAAGCCTATTCCCTTGCCGCTGCCCTGCTGTTGATTTACTCCATCGCCGTCAGCCTGTTGATTTCCTTCTCCGGCAACCTGGAATTGTTCAAAATCCACAACCCCGAACTCGTCCGGCAGATGACGTGGACATTCAACAGTCTTTTCAAGTGACGCAGCCCCGCGCCTCGCTCTTCGACGTGAGCCTGATCCTGTTTCTCGAACCTGATTCTCGCCCGACGGCTTTTGTTGTACAATGACCGCATAGGAGATTCCATGAGCGACTTCCTCAACTTTCTCAACACCGCCGACCTCGATACACTGACCCAGGTCCCCGGTGTCAGCCGTCAACTGGCGGCGAATCTCATTGCGGCGCGTCCGTTTGAATCCGCGGACGACTGCCTCAAGGTCAAAGGCATGGGCAGGACCCTGTTGGGCAAGCTGGAGATTTTTGCCGAGGCGCAGGGAAATCTCTCCGAAAACAGAGCCATGATTCCCGTCGAGGAAGAGGCGCCGCCCGCCCTGATCGGGAGGAATCAGTCTGCCCAGGAACCACCCAAAGAAGGAGATTCATTTCTCAGCCGGCTGGGGCGGGCGTTCCTTCTCTTCCTGAGAGCGCTGTTGAGATTGGTTCTGCTGGCGCTTCTGCTTGTGGGCGTGGGCGCGCTCTTTTATTATGGACTGCCGTACATTCAACAGACGTTCATTGCGCCGGTGGAGCGGAACACCACCCAGATCGAAAACATGGAAGCGGAAATTGCCTCCCTGCAATCGCAACTGGACGAAATGAAGGAGCGCGTGGAATTGCTGGAAACCTCGGTGGAGGCGCACACGCTTTCCATTCAAAGGCTGGAGGAAATGCAAGCCGCGCTCGAAACGCAAATGCTGACAAGCGACGATGCGATTCTGCGCGAGTTGAGGCAGGAGGTGAGGCTGGCGCGCGCCCTCGATACGCTCGCACGCGGACGGTTGTATCTGGCGCAGAGCAACTTTGGGTTGGCAAGAGCGGATGTGCAATTGGCGCGCGACCTGCTTGCCGAAGCGCTGGCGGAGACGAACGACAACATCCTCGCCCAAGCCATCGCCCGATTGGACGCTGCGCTCCGCAACCTGCCGGATTTCCCCGTGATCGCATCCGGCGACCTGGAAATTGCCTGGCAGATTTTGGTATCCGGCAATGCGCCCGTTTCCCCAACCGCCACCCCAACGCCAACGCCGTTCGATATATTCACAATCACTCCCACCCCCTTCGACGCGGCAACGTTCACTCCCACTCCTTTCCCGCCGCCGGTCGAGGCGACGGCAACGCCATAATCGTTTTGAACTCCGGGATGAACCTGGAGTTCTTTTTTCAGGTGATATTTAACCCGAGTTGCTGCCTTGGTTTCAAAGGGCTTCCCTCACCCCAAACAAGGTTATATCTTCTGGGATGACTTCCCCCTCTCCCGATGGGAGAGGGCAGGGTGAGGGCTTTGGGCGGGGAACCTAGAA
>QMIW01000062.1 GCA_024434165.1 Chloroflexota bacterium
TGGGTATCATTCAGGTCGGTTGGGTAAATTTGTTGAGATTTGAGCATCCCACAAGTTTGCCCAACCATGCCGTTTTTTTCAAGTTTTCAGACACTCTCTTAGATATTGCTCTAGAAAAACCAGAGGGCAGGATTTTTATAATTCCCTTACGTTTAGAAGAATGTACTCCTCCGCGTCGTCTTCTTGGTTGGCATTATGCTGATTATTTTCCTGTTGAGCATAGGGAATTAGTGTATCAACGTTTGCAACAATCCCTGAACCTATTATCCGAGCAAATAGTTACGATAAATGATGAAGAAGAAATGAGAGAAGAAATACTCAATCTAATAATTCGAAGTTTTACTGATGCCTTTCAGGAAGTATTCAAGGAGTCTAAATCTGGTAAATCCTCCTCAATAAAAGAAGAAGATAACAAGGATATTTTTGTGCCTCTTTCATTATCTTTTGGCGAAGCGGTTTTTGGCACAGAAAAAGTCATTGAGTTTCAACGAAACGAACAGTGTCAGAATTGCAAAGGATCTTCACGAATACGTTGTACCACCTGCAATGGTAGAGGCGAAACCATACACGAAAGACAAACATTTCTTGGGAAAATGATTCAGACTGTCACGTGTCCAACTTGTAATGGGAGCGGAGAGGTAATTTCATCTCCTTGCTCAATTTGTCAGGGTAAAGGTACATATCTGAATAAAGTCAAAAGGAGAATCGTTATACCTGCTGGTGTGGATACGGGCGTACAAATCCTACTCGCGGGAGAAGGACATACTGGAAAATCGGGGAAGAGTGGAAATGTTCTTGCCGTTTTAACAGTAGAGCCTCATCCTTTTTTCGTAAGAGATCAGTCAGATGTGATAGTCCGATTTCCAGTCCCGAAATGGTTAGCGTTACATGGTGGGTCTTTGCAAGTGCCGCTATTGCAGAGAGGCAAACATAAATTGTTGTCAATTCCTTCAAATACGCAGAACCAGAAAATGTTTAGAATCATTGGTGCGGGTATCCCTAAATCCGAAGCAGGTAGAGGTGATCTTCTTGTGATTGTTGACATCTTTGAGCCTAAAGAGAAGACTCAAGAGATTGAGAAAAAGATGAAACTTATTACTGAGCACATAGGGAGACAAGAATAACCTGCAACTCAAGCCCAATCAGTGCGACTAAAGGTTTCCTATCTTTCTAATGCTCCTAACCACTTGTCTGTCTCTGCGACGGGGTGTGGGCGGTCAACGGACTTTGTCACGGAATCACGGACGGGAACGAATGACAGCGCGCGGGTGGAAGTCCGCTTTGGGGTGGGCGCGGCTGTCCGTGCGGCGGGGTGTGGGCGGTCAATGGACTTTGTCACGGAATCACGGACGGGAACGGATAACGGTGCGCGGGTGGAAGAACCTCACTCTGATTGGCTTGAGTAATCGGCATGTCCGTTTGCCCCTCTCCCAAGGGAGAGGGTATGAGGTTGGTTTCTTTTCCTGATTGGTGGGTGAGTCGTTTTTCCAAAGCAAATGTTCCTTGCAGGAAGGTTTGGCTTCTCCCCCTTGGGAGACATCGTACCCGAGCGTAGCGAGTGGTAGACGGGAGAGGGGGCAATGGACTTTGTCACGGAATCCCGTGCTGGAAGGGATGATTACGCGCTGGTGGAAGTCCGCTTCGACAGGGTTTTGACAGACTCAACCACCCGCCCAGTGCATGGTCTCAGATTGGAAGAAGCTGTCCGTGCGTCTTCCCCCTCTAATTTTCCTCTGACATCCCATTAACATTCGTCCGACGTCCAATCATTAGAATTTCCATGTACCTGGAACGTTGGAGGAAGCATGAATCTCAATAACTACACCCAGAAATCGCAGGAGGCGATTCTCAACGCGCAGCATCTTGCGCAGGACTACAACCATCAAGCCATCGAGCCTGCTCATTTGCTGTTGTCGTTACTCAATCAGGATGAAGGTGTCGTCCCTGCCATTGTCAACAAAGTGGCGGGGAGCGCGCAGGCATTGCGGGATGAACTAACGCGCGAACTGGAGAAGCGACCCAAAATCCACGGCTCGAACGCGGACGTGGGGCTGGCTCAATCCACCGCGGACGTTTTCCGCGCTGCCGAGCGTTACGCCAAAGGGATGCAGGACGATTACGTCTCGACCGAACACATCCTGCTCGGATTAACCGAATCCATCGAAGGCAAACGGCTCGCGTCTTTTGGTCTGACGAAGGATGCGATTCTTTCCGCGCTGAAAACTGTGCGCGGCTCCCAAAGAGTTACCTCCCCGACGCCTGAATCCACCTACCAGGCGCTCGAACGTTACGGGCGCGACCTGACCGCCTACGCGCGTCAGGGGAAACTTGACCCTGTGATCGGGCGCGACGAGGAGATTCGCCGTGTCGTCCAGATTTTGACGCGCCGCACCAAGAACAATCCCGCGCTGGTCGGCGAGCCAGGCGTCGGCAAGACCGCCATCGTCGAGGGGCTGGCGCAGCGCATCGTCAACGGGGACGTGCCCGAAGGTCTGAAAAAGAAGCGGCTCGTCCAGTTGGACATGGGCGCGCTGATCGCGGGCGCGAAATATCGCGGCGAGTTCGAGGAACGTCTCAAAGCCGTCCTCAAAGAAGTGACCGACGCCAGCGGCGAGATCGTCCTGTTCATTGACGAGATGCACACCGTCGTCGGCGCGGGCAAAGCCGAGGGCGCCATGGACGCGGGCAACATGCTCAAGCCCATGCTGGCGCGCGGCGAACTGCACATGATCGGCGCGACCACGCTGGATGAGTATCGCAAGAACATCGAGAAAGACCCCGCGCTCGAACGGCGCTTCCAGCCCGTGCTGGTGGAGGAGCCGGGCGTGGAGGATACGATCTCCATTTTGCGCGGACTCAAGGAACGCTATGAAGTCCATCACGGCGTGCGCATCACCGATCCCGCCGTGATCGCCGCGGCGACGCTGTCGCATCGTTACATCTCGGATCGCCATCTGCCCGACAAAGCCATTGACCTGATTGATGAAGCCGCGGCGCGCCTGCGCACGGAGATTGATTCCAAGCCGCAGGAACTGGACGAAGTGGATCGTCATATCGTGCAGATCGAGATCGAGCGTGAGGCGTTGAAGAAGGAAAAGGATAAGGCGTCGAAGGAACGGCTGGCGAACATTGAGAAGGAACTCGCGGATTTGCGCGAGAAATCGAAGGCATTGTCCGCGCGCTGGCAAACGGAGAAACAAGCCATTGCTGAGTTGCGCGGCTTGAAGGAGAAACTCGAGCAAACACGCGTTGAGATGGAACGCGCTGAACGTGAAGCCGACCTTGAAAAAGCCGCGCGCTTGAAATACGGCGAACTGCGTGAAATCGAGCAGAAGATTCAAGCCGCCGAAGCCCGCTTGAAGACGATGCAGGGCGAGGGCGCGCTGCTCAAAGAGGAAGTGGATGCGGAGGAGATCGCCGCCATCGTCGCGCGCTGGACGGGCATTCCCGTTTCGCGCCTGCTCGAAGGCGAGACGCAGAAGTTGATCCACATGGAGGAGCGGCTGCATCAGCGCGTCGTCGGACAGGATGAGGCTGTCAGCGTGGTATCGAAAGCCGTGCGCCGCGCCCGCGCCGGATTGCAGGATCCGAATCGTCCGATTGGCTCGTTCATCTTTTTGGGACCGACAGGCGTCGGCAAGACCGAACTCGCCCGCGCGTTGGCTGAATTCCTCTTCGATGACGATCATGCCATGATCCGCATTGACATGAGCGAGTATCAGGAAAAGCACACCGTCTCGCGGCTGATCGGCGCGCCGCCTGGTTATGTCGGTTACGAGGAAGGCGGACAGTTGACCGAAGCCGTCCGCCGCCGACCATACAGCGTGGTGCTGTTCGACGAAATCGAGAAAGCGCATCATGAAGTGTTCAATGTGTTGCTGCAATTGCTCGACGACGGGCGTCTCACCGATGGGCAGGGCCGCACCGTGGACTTCCGCAACACGGTCGTGATCATGACCAGCAATCTTGAAAATGAGTTGTGGCAAAAGGAACGTGGCAACGTGACACGTGACAACGTGATACCGATTTTGCAAAATCACTTCCGCCCCGAGTTCCTCAACCGCATTGACGAGATTGTCACCTTCCACCCGTTGAGCCGCGAACATCTGACGGGCATCGTGGAGATCCAGTTGCGCCGCGTCAGCCAGTTGCTGGCAGACAAGGGCTATCAACTCGAAGTCAGCGAAGCCGCGCGCGAATATCTCGCGGAGGTCGGTTACGATCCCGATTTCGGCGCCCGCCCGTTGAAGCGTGCCATCCAGCGTGAGTTACAAGACTCGCTGGCGTTGAAAATTCTCGCGGGTGAATTCCGCGAGGGCGATGTCATTCAAGTGGATCGCGGCAAGGAAGGCTTGGTCTTCACGTCCGCGGTGCAGGGGGAGGTGGTGGAGGCGTAAAGAGAAAATCCTTCAATCGTGGTGCGGGACGCCATCCCGCACCATACATCAGTCCCTGCCTTGAGCGCGATCTGAATCTCTGCAGGGGCAGACATTTCTACCAGCCGCGATTCACCCAGCCGTTCTGGCGTTCCTCACGGAATCGCTGAACCCATTCTTCGGAAGTTGCATCTGCGAGTTTGGTCAGCGCAGGCGGGGCGATGACCGCGGAACGAGAATCAAGCCCGAGGTAGTCCAGAAGCGTTCGGACGGTCCCTTCGTAATTCTGGATGAAATCCTCGTACACGATGGTCAGGGGAACGATGCCCGCTTCGGCGAAGAATTCCTGTATGCCCGCTTCGCGCATCGAGCATTCATTGTACAGGTGGTTGATGGCGTCGAAGGAATATTTGTCGGAAAGGTCAATGGGTTTGCGTACCTGGTCCGTCGGGACGTGCCATTCCCCCGATTGGATTGCCCGCCACCATGAAACCGCCAGCCGTACTTTGTTGCGGCGCGTCATGAAGATGTGGCGGTGATTCGGAAAAACCCCTTCCCACACCGCTGTCCTTCTTGTTTCCTGCGGCGGGCAGGCGGGGAATTTTCGCAGCGTTTCGATCAATTGACCGAAGTGCGGTTCGTAGCAGGAGTGGCTGACGCCAAAGACGCCGTTGGACGTTGCGCCGAGTTTGTATAAATAATCCTGAAGTTCGGCGTAACTCGCCTTGCGATACGTGGAGAGCAAATCGGGCGGACAACTAAACCACTCGCGCGGGATGCCGGCAGCGCCCGTGGACTCGATGGCTTTGTAGAGCAGGGTGCTTCCTGTTCGCTGCGTAAACCAGATCGTGTAGGAAAGATTGGGCTTCATGGGTGCGATTTCCTTTTTTCTGCCGTATTATGTTACTATGTCCTCGATCCTGTCCCACTCTCTTCGGGGTGGCTCGGGCGCTGGAGTACAATCCATGCCTGAAGTTCAAGGAGTTCTGCGCTGTTTTCAATGATTGAGCGTTTATCAAATGAAACCGGTTTTCCAAAGATTTTTACCCTTCAGTGTGTTGATATTGGTCTCCGTGGCGGTGGGCACTGCCTTTCTGTGGGTCGTGTCCATGCGTTCCGCCGGTTTGAGGGAGGGCGAAGTATGCGAGCGGAATTACCAGGGTACGGTCAAAGGCACTTTTTTCAGCCGCGGGGAATGGCATCACTATGTTGACGTCGGCGTGGATGTGCGCTACCCGGAAAACTACCAGTGGCGGGTGCTCCGCTCGCCCATGCCGTCCTCGATCTGGCACAGGTATTTCAGCCAGTACAAAGTCCGCATTGCCTACCGTTGGCCCTCCAACTGGTGGGACCCGTTCACGGTCAATCAGTGGGAAATTTGCAGGCTCGAACGTTAACGAGACCTGGTCGTAATTTGTGAGGCAAATGGCTAATAATGCTTCTCGATTCCGCCGAACCCGATCAACTTGTTTTTCTCCGTCATCTCGATGAAATATCGCAGGCGTTTCTGGAATTCTTCGGGGCGTTTGCGCGCGGCGTCAATGAAGGCGATCCGAATCCGCTTGTAGGCATCCGAAAAGGCTTGGAAGTTTTTCCAGGCTTTTTGGTTTGCCCTGATCGCGGACAAAATATCTGGCGGGATGACAAATTCCTGACTCAACACATCGCCCAATGAGTCTGCTACTTCCTTGATGACCTTCTTCTGCGCCACGAGCGTCCGCAGGCGCTCGATGTTGGCTTGCGAATATTTCGCTTTCGGTTTGCGCGGCGAGAAGCGCTGGACGGTGTGATCCTCGTCCAGTTTTTTGATGATGCTGTCAATCCAGCCGAAGCACAGGGCTTCCTCCACCGCATCGTTGTATTCGATGCGCGGCTTGCCCGTCGCTTTTTTGGGGTAGACCAGCCAGATTTCGGTCTCGCTCTTGTAGTGCTTTTTAAGCCAGGCGCGCCAATCTTTGCGGTCTGTGACGTAAAGCGTTTGGGTGATGTTCATTTCAGCGCCTTGTATTTGTTCTGCACAAACCCGTTCGGGAAGGAACGCGATTCGAGCAGTTCCAGTTTGATGTCTTTTTCCAACGCGCCGAACAGCGGCAAGCCTTCGCCGATAAGAATGGGAATCGTAATGACGGTCATTTTGATTCTCCTTGAAAGTTTCAAAGTTTAGCCAGGCATTATAATCAACTTGTGAGACTTTATCTCGGCTGTCCCATTTGGTCGTTCAAGGGATGGGTGGGGAACTTCTATCCCAAAGGCGCAAAGCCCGCCGACTTCCTGCGCGAATATGCGCGCCGCCTGACCACCATCGAGGGCAACACCACGTTCTACGCTGTGCCTGCGCCGAAGACCATCGAGTCGTGGATCGAGCAGGCGCCGGAGACGTTCCGCTTCTGTTTGAAGATTCCAAAAGCGATCAGCCACGCGGGAAAGTTGATGGATGGGATGGATCGCGCCCGCCAGTTCGTGGAAACCATGCGCCCGCTCGCCTCGCGTCTTGGACCGATGTTCCTGCAGCTGCCTCCCAGCTTTTCCCCACGCCTGATGCCTGATCTCGCTGCGTTCCTGGATGCCTTTCCAAACGATGTGCGCCTCGGCGTGGAAGTGCGCCACCTGGACTGGTTCGACGAGCCGCACCGCACCGCGCTCAATCAACTGCTTGCCGATCACAACATGGCGCGCGTGGTGATTGACACTCGTCCGATACGGGAATTGGCAGGCGATGAGCGCATCAAAGGCAGCGCGTATGAAAGTCTGCTCGAGGCGCGCGAACGCAAACCAAATGTGCCCGTCTTCGAGGAAGTCACCACCGATTTCACGTTTCTGCGTTTCATCGGTCACCCCGAGATGGGACACAACCAGCCCTTCATCGGCGAATGGACGGCTCGGGTCGTGGACCAGTTAGCGGCGGGGAAAGAAGCGTTCGTCTTCTGCCATTCCCCCGATAACTTGCTGGCTCCATACATCGCGCGCGAGTTCCATACCCAGGTTTCATCCCGAATCAAAATCGCCCCACTTCCGTGGGACGACGTTGAATCTCCAAGCGAGCCGTATCAACCAACCTTGTTTTGAGCAGACCATAGACCATGGACGATAGCAAATCCATGGTCCATCGTCTATCGTCCATCGTCCTTACTTTTGATCTTGCTCATCGCATATTCCGCCAGCGCGGTGATCGTCAGTGACGGGTTCACGCCGGGGTTGGCGGGCATCACCGAGCCATCCACCACGTACAGACCGGGGTAATTGAAAACTTCAAAGTTCAGGTCAATCACGCCTTCATTTTCATCGCGCCCGAACGGGACGCCGCCCATCAGGTGCGCGGTGGTGGGGAAGTTGAACAGGCTGTCGGTAAAGGCAGTCTGGGGAATGCCGTCCACTTTTTCGGCGAAGGCGTGCGTGATTTTGCTGGCGAGGGTCAGGTCGCTTGCGCTGTGTTTCTTCTCGTGTTGAATGACCAGCCCTTTGCGCCCGAAGGTGAAGAAACTGCGCCCCAGGCGGACGCGCGTCAGGTTTTCCTCGGTTTGCATCACGAGCAAAATGGTGGTGTAACGCGCCCAGTTCGAGAAGAATTTGGCGTAGAGAAAATCCCATGGACGGCGAAGCATTGCCCAAAGCGTTTTGAGGATGCGCGCCAGCATGCTGCCTGCGCCGTCAATCAGCGGGGCGGTCATGACGCGGATGAAAGATGCGCCGTCCGAATAACGGACAGGTTCGACGCGCGTGACCTCATCCGCGTTGAAGATGGAGGAGATGGCGATGCCTTTGGAGTAATCCACGTCCCATTTGCGGGCGGTGACGCCGAGGATGTTCTCGCTGTTGGTGCGGACGCGGTTGCCGAGATGCTGCGAGATGCGATGAAGGGATTTCGTCTCGTCGCGGCAGCGGAAGAGCAGTTCCAGCGTCCCAATCGTCCCCGCGGAGACGATCACATTGCGGGCGAGAACGGTTTGAGTGCGCTTGAGCAGGCGGGTGGAGTCGCGGTAGATGATGGCATAGCGCGCATCTTTGACGGTGGACAATTGACCATTGACCATGGTATCTTGCTTGCCCTTCCGTCGTCCATCGTCCATCGTCAATGGTCGGATGTCGGTCACTTTCACTTCTGCGATCACCTTCGCCCCGTTCTTTTCCGCGAAGTACAGATAATTTTTGACCAGCGTGTTTTTTGCCCCATAGCGGCATCCGACCATGCATCCGCCGCAGAAATTACAGCCCGTGCGCGCGGGTCCCGTGCCGCCAAAGAATGGGTCGGCGACCGTCTTGTTTTCCTCGCCGAAAAAGACCCCGACTGGAAGCGGCTCGAAGGTGTGCCCATAACCGAACGACTCGGCGATCTGTTTGCACACCTCGTCGGCGGGAAGCAGGCGCGGGTTGCGCGTCACGCCGAGCATTTTGCGCGCGGTGGCGTAATGCGGCTGAAGTTCAGTCTTCCAATCGTTCAGGTGCTTCCACGAAGGCGCGGCAAAGAGACGGTCGTCGGGTTCGATGAGCACGTTGCCGTAGCCGAGGCTCCCGCCGCCCACGCCGCTCCCGTGCAGGGCGAGCAAGCCGTTCATGAAGGTCATTTCGAAGAAGCCGTGGAAGCGCAGGGCGGGAAGCCAGAGATATTTGAAAAGATTCCAATTCGATTTTGGAAAATCCTTGTCCTCGAAGCGTTTGCCGCGTTCGAGGACCAAAACCGAATACCCTTTTTCGGTCAGCCGCATTGCCGAAACGCTGCCCCCAAACCCCGAACCGATGATGACGTAGTCGTAGATGTCTGTCATGATGATCCCTGTGAAGTTGTGTCCCTATTATATCCTTCCCGCGTCGAAAAATTCCCACTTGCATTAAATCCGTTTCGGCATAAGATGAAAGAGGAGGAACGATGCCGCTATGAAAAAAACTTCGCTGGATCTACTCGCCTGCCCGTGCTGTCATGGATTTTTGGAGTTGGAGGATGGAAATGAATCCACGCTTCTTTCCGGACGTTTGACCTGTTCCCGCTGCGGGAGGCTTTTTCCCATCGTGGAGGGGATTCCGCATTTCATAAAGTCTGAGGAACTGACTGGCTTCAACCGCCGCTTTTCGCGCATGTACGATTTGACCGCGTGGGGTTATCGCGCTTTTTCCAAAGTCGCATTTGCGTTTATCGGCATGAACGAAGAGACAAGTCGCCGCGAGATTACCGACCGACTCGACCCGCAAGGCGGCAAAGTGCTGGAGGTTTCGATCGGTCCCGGTGTGAACCTGCCGTACATCGTCCACCGCGCGGATGTGGGCAAGGTCTTCGGTTTGGATATTTCGCTGGGACAGTTGAAAAACTGTCAGCGTTATGCGGCGAAAAAAGGCTGGGGCGTGGACCTGTTCCTGGGAAACGCCGAACAGTTACCCTTTAAGGATGAGGCGTTCGAGAGCGTCCTCCACGTGGGCGGAATCAACTTCTTCAACGATAAAAAATCCGCCATCGAAGAAATGATCCGCGTTGCGAAACCGGGCGCGCGCATTTTGGTTGCCGATGAGACCGAGCGCGGCGCAAAAGGCTATGAAAAAGTGATCCCCGGTTTCAAGGGTTCGTTCGAGGGCAAGCGCGAAGAGGTCGCGCCGCCGATTGACCTCGTGCCGAAGCAGATGCGCGAAACGCGAATCTTCGACGCGTGGAAGGGATGGTTTTATTGCATCGAGTTTCGCAAGCCGTGAGAATTTCGGCGCAGGGAAGAAAATGGTGAAGCGATGAATCTGAATGTGATCGAGAATGCCATTCGTTGGGTGGGCGGGGTGTTTGCTTATGCCGCCTTGGGGATCGTGCTTTTCGGTGTCTGGAGAGGCACACAACGGAGGGTAGGACGCTCGACAGGTACGGCGGGAAAATTATTGAGGAATTGGTGGTTCTATCTTGCTTCGACGATTTTCTTCTTCGGCATTGCCTGGCTTGGCTGGGTTCCGCTGAAATGGACATTCCCGCCGCAGGCTCGCATTTGGGTGTTGATATTTGGATCGTTGTCTTATTTCTTTGGGATGGCGTTTGTTCTGTGGGGGCGCCTCGCCCTCGGGAAAAATTACTTCGTCTCCACGGGGTTTGGCGCGCAGTTATTTGCCGACCATCAACTGATCACGACGGGACCGTATGCCATCGTGCGCCATCCGATGTATGCGGGGCTTATGCTCGCTTCGATTGGGGCGTTGCTCCTTTACAACACGTGGACAACGCTGTTTTTCGTGTTCTTCTCCCCTTTGACGATGCTCCGCGTCCGCCAGGAGGAAACGGCTTTATCGGCGGAATTCGGCGAGGAGTGGAAGGAATATTGCAGGCGGGTGCCCGCGTTCATTCCGCGGTTGAGAAAATAAATTCAAACCTACAAATTACCCCCACAAACGTTTAGGATTTTATTATCTACTCGTCTTCAGTACCTTCATCAAAAAGATTATATTGCGCTTGTTCTTCTTTCAGGAACTGATTTCCAAAGTTTTCAGACAACCCAATAAATTGTTCTAGCGGAACCTTTTTCACGGCTTTGCGCAAATATTTCTCTGTTTCGCTATCGTTCATGTGCATCAAGGCATGTTTGAAACCCAGTGCATTGTTCAATACCTGCACGACCTGCCTTGGCCAATACCCGGCGCTCATTTGAATAATTGTTCCTTTCACATCTTCCGCCATGCGTTCTATTCTGCTGTTCGCCCCAACTCGATCAACGAGAATAATCGTTGCCATGAAAAATTTCGATCGTCCCAATGAAATCTCGCGCTCAAAACGGGTTACTTTATCAAGCGAGATTTCAGGATTTCCCCTCCCGATAAAACCAATATCGAATCGAACACCCTTTCCCAATTCGTAAAGCAATGTGGCGTCACTTTCCCTCTTTTCATTTCTGGAGGAGAGCCAAAAGACCCTTTCATATGCCTGGGGCGGTGGGACAATGTGACGGAAGCCCAAAATATGCAGCAGGGAACCAAGAACCAGTTTTTCAAATAGCTTGCCGTAGGCTGATTTTTCCGAACCGCGAATGGCAAGCGTCTGAGCGCCGACTGCGTTAAGCAGATAGGTCAGCCAAAGCCAGTTGAGTTGCGCTTTTTGACCTCCTTGAAAAATTATTTCGCCATGTAGTGAGCCTTTTTCCGCCTTGCGCGCTGCGCTGACTTCGCCGCATATTTGAATATATCTGTCCCGATATTCCACGATCGCTTCCGGGTTATCCCGCAGGACGTTTTGAAATGCCTTATCCGTTAATCCAAGTATCCACTGCGCAAGCCACCGCTCGGGTTTGGATATTTTCTTGTTTGTGAGAATATCTGCAGCAATATTGGGGATGCGGTGGATAAAATCCTTCGAGTTTGCCGATCCCTTGATGAACATTTCCGCCATTGCCAGGTTTAAGGTGGCGATTCTTCGACGCGTGAGCGCTTCGGTCGAATCCCGAAGGTTCTTCCCCGTTAGAATGTCCAGCACCACACCGCGAACAACGTCCAAGCCGATTTGTTCAACCAGCCGGCTCCCACTGGCTGATAGCAAATCCAGATCGGTTGCAGAGATCAATTCTGTAATGGCGTTTCGTGGATTTTTCTTTTTCGCCGGCATGTTATCCCTCAGAGCAATATGTTATCCGCCTCTATGGGCGGGCAGTTGATCGTGTGAACCTGTCTTGCGTTCTTTCCCAACCAGGATTTTGCTTCCTCCCGAATAATCGAGATGTACTTTGGATTTTGCTCAAGAAGTACAAACCGCCTGTTCAGTTTGACAGCCGCTCTCCCGACCGTTCCTATACCGGCAAACGGATCGAGTACAACATCATCCTTAAAGGAGTAATACTTTATTACTTTTTCCGCCAATTCAACGGGAAAAACGGCGGGGTGACGCGGGTCGTGTGACGGCTTGATCCTCCAGATGTTTGTGCGTTCATAATCGTCCCCAACTTTGGATGCTTTTACGATCTCTTTGTCGGGATGGGCACGGATATTCCAGTCAATTAATTTGTCGGTGTGCTTCCTGTAAACCAAAACATACTCCGTAACAGGGACGGGCTTGTACTGCAGCGGGTTTCTGTCGGCTGCAAATCGCCTTCCCCGGCCGGTTGCCCAGCCTGCGCCCTCGGGTTTTTCCCAAATAATATCGTCAATGAAATCATACCCCTCTTCGATGAACAATCTGTGAACATCAAAAGGCACCGCAATACGTTTTGATGCTTCGCTTCTGCTGGCTCGGCGCACAAGGACCGGCGAGATGTTGATTACAAAGAAACAACCTTCCGCAAGCACCCGATGAACGTTTTGGATGATCTTACGAATTTTGAGCAGATATTCTTCGTAAGTGACATAGTCGGTATATTCCGGCCGGGCGTTATAGTAGGGCGGCGAAGTAAAAACCAGATTTACGCTTCCCGCTGGAAGTTTTTGCAAGAGTTCTTCACTATCCCCCTGCGCAATGGTATTTCTCAGGGACGATAATACGTAAGTTCCGTTTGTCTTTTTGGCTTTCGCTTTCCTGTGTTCATTCCGCCCGAGCAAACGGGACTCCAGAACATCGGGTTTCGTTGACTTATCCTCGATAACCAACGACGTATAGGCGTCAATAACGACCTCCCCGATTCTGTCGTTTGATGCTCTACTGACCAGAGGTACACGCCAGATGTGATATCGATCGTCCACTTCAGGCAAGCCAAATTCAACGGCATTTTCGAGCCTCGCGCGTTGAAGCCAAAAGGCAGCCACCTTTTTGGCAGATTTCACATCCAGGACATTGTATTTTCGTTTTGTGGCGACCGTGTGTTTTGTAAGCATGGTGGTCCTATTTTACCATTTACAATCTTTCACATTCCCGCCGTCCCACACGCGGAGAGGGTCAGGCTGATCGCAAAGAACAGTGAGAGGAATTTTTTCATCGTCCACCTCGTTGAATGGAATTATACTTCCATCAGACCATGGACGACGGACAATTGACCGTGGTCACCGGTCTATCGTCCATCGCCGCCTCAAAGAGGAAACCATGCCCAACACCACTTTCACATCCCGCCGTTCGCCTGTTTACGCCCGCCGCGGAATTGTCGCCACCTCACAGCCGCTGGCAACCGCCGCAGGCATCGAAGTTCTTTCCAAAGGCGGCAATGCTGCCGATGCCGCTGTTGCCGCCGCCGCCGCGCTCAACGTTACCGAGCCGACCTCTACAGGAATCGGCGGGGATATGTTCGCCTTGTATTACGACGCGCAGACTCGGCAGGTGACTGCCCTGAACGGATCGGGACGCGCCTCGTCCGCGCTGACGCTTGAGCGGCTAAAGAACGAGGGACTCCTCGCGGATAGTTTGCCGCCGTTCCACCCCCATACCATTACCGTCCCTGGGGCGTGCGCGGGCTGGTGTGACTTAATTCAGAAGCACGGCTCGCTTTCGATGAGCGAAATCCTCGCGCCTGCCATTCGACTCGCGGAGGAAGGCTTTCCCGTCGCGCCGATCACTGCTCACTTTTGGGCGCGCGGCGCGGAGCGGCAGCTCAAGTCTGCGTTGAACGGGCAGGAGTTGACCATTGACGGGCGCGCGCCGAAGGCTGGCGAAGTCTTCCGCAACCCCGGGCTGGCGCGCACGTTCAAGGTGGTGGCGGAGCGGGGCGCTGTCGGGTTTTACCAGGGTCCCATTGCAGAATCAATTGTCGCCGTAATCAAAGAGGCGGGCGGATGTATGACGATGGATGATCTCGCGTCGCATGTGTCCACGTGGGACAAGCCCATCTCCGTTGATTATCGCGGGCTGCGCGTGTATGAATGTCCGCCGAACGGACAGGGCATCACGGCGCTCATTGCGTTGAACATCCTCGAAGGCTTTGATTTGGCTGGGTTGGATGCAGCCTCGCCCGAAAAGATGCACTTGATGATCGAGGCGCTGCGCCTTGCGTTCGCCGATGCAAAGTGGTACGTGGCAGACCCTGCGTTTGTGAATATCCCTGTCAGCGAATTGCTCTCGAAAGAGTATGCAGCGGAGAGACGCAAATTAATCAAAACGCAAAACGCGACGGTGGATGTGATGCGGGGGACTCCTGTCGCATCCTCGGATACGGTGTATTTGAGCGTGGTGGACGGGATGGGGAATGCGTGCTCGTTCATCAACAGCAATTACATGGGTTTTGGCACGGGCATCGTGCCGAAAGGCTGGGGCTTCACCCTGCAAAACCGCGGACACAACTTCAGTCTCGACCCGAATCATCCCAACTGCCTTGCACCCGGTAAACGACCGTATCACACGATCATCCCTGCAATGGTGACAAGACCCCCCTCTCCCTCTGGGAAAGGGGGCGGGGGTGAGGGCGAATCGTTGTATGCTTCGTACGGCGTCATGGGCGGATTCATGCAGCCGCAGGGACACGTGCAAGTGCTCTCCGCGCTGAAAGATGCGGGACTCGACCCGCAGTCCGCGCTGGATTTGCCGCGCTTCTGCATTGACGTGGAAGAGTCGGGCGGGCGCGTCGCCATCGAAGAAGGGATGCCAAAAACAACCATGGACGCCCTGCAAAAAATGGGGCATCCATTGTATGAAGTAACAGGCTACGAGCGCGCGTTATTCGGCAGGGGACAGGTGATTTTGCGCGATGAATCGGGCGTGCTGTGCGGCGGAAGCGACCCAAGAGCCGATGGGGTTGCGGGGAGTTTGTGAGTTTCAACCAGAGATAAACAAAGATAAACGGAGATGAACGAGGAAAATCTTTGTTCATCTCCGTTTATCACTGGTGATTTTTACGCTTGCTGCTACGAATCCATCGTTCCGAGCCAGCCTTTGCGCACCATCCACTTCACGAACTCAAGCACAGGCGAGATGGTCAGCGAGAGGGCGAAGACGATTGCCCAGTCCACGAGCGGCAGGCTGAAGGTGTTGAACGGTTCGTGCAGGGCGGGGATGTAGACGATCAACAGGAGCAGTACTGCTTCCCAAACGATGGCGATGTTCAGCCATTTGTTTTCGAACGGACGGTTGAACACGGAATGGCGGTCGGATCGGAAGTTGTAGGCTTTGAAGAACTGCACCAGCACCAGCGAGACGAAGGTCATCGTCATCGCTTCTTCGATGCTGCGACCGGAATTCGCCGCCCAGATGAACAGACCCAGGTTGATGATCGTGGACCACAGCCCGCCCGCCACCATCAGTGCGACCACAGGACGGGTGAAGATGCCCGTGCGCGGATTGCGCGGCTTGCGTTTCATCAAATCCTTTTCGGGCGGGTCCACCGAGAGCGCCAGCGCGGGCAAGCCGTCGGTGGCGAGGTTGACGTAGAGGATTTGCACGGCGGTCAGCGGCAGGGGCAGACCCAAGAGAGCCGAGCCAGCCATCAGACCGATTTCGCCGATGTTCGACGAAAGCAGATACATCAGATATTTCTTGATGTTGCCGAACACGCCGCGCCCTTCTTCCACAGCCGCGACGATGGAAGCAAAGTTATCGTCGGTCAGGGTCATGGCGGCGGCTTCTTTTGTTACATCCGTGCCGGTGATGCCCATCGCTATGCCGATGTCTGCTTTTTTGAGGGCGGGAGCGTCGTTCACGCCGTCGCCGGTCATGGCGACGATGTGTTCGTTTGCCTGCAACGCCGTCACCACGCGCAGTTTGTGAGCGGGAGAGACGCGCGCGTACACGTCAATGGATTCCACTTCGCGCTTGAACTGCTCGTCGGAGATGTCGTCGAGCTCCGCGCCGGTGACCACCCGTCCGTTTTTCAGCAGACCCAGTTCGCGCGCCACAGCCTGCGCAGTGACCGGGTGATCACCCGTGATCATCACCGGGCGGATGCCCGCACTTTCGCAGACGGCTATCGCTTCCTTCGCTTCGGGACGCGGCGGGTCAATCATCCCAGCCAGCCCGAGGAAGGTCATACCCGTCTGGGCAGATTCGATCACCGCGTCCGGTTTTGAGGCGATGGCAAGCACGCGCAGGGCGCTGCCTGCAAACGTCTGCGCCACATCCAGCACTTGTTTGCGGGCGGTATCGTCCAGTTTTTTCACGCCGCTCGCGGTGAGGATCGAATCGCAGTTCTCCAAAATGATTTCGGGCGCGCCTTTGGTGTACGCCACCGTCCCCTGATCGGTTCGATGGAGGGTGGTCATGCGCTTGGATTCGGACGTGAACGGAATTTCCTGCACGCGTGGATAGGTTTCGTCCAGCGCTTCTTTCTTAAGTCCGGCTTTGGCGGCGGCGACGATGAGCGCGCCTTCGGTGGGGTCGCCTTTGATGTCCCAATCGCTTTCCGAACCGTTGGCTCCATTCTTGAGGAGTTTCGCATCGGATGCGAGCGCTGCGGCGGTGAGCAGGCGTTTCAAGTCGTCGTTGGGTTCGGTTTTCGTCCCGCCGTTGACGGAGAAATGACCGATTGGCGCATAGCCCGAACCGCTCACGTCGTACACCTGACCCGCGGCGTAAATCTTGCGCACGGTCATTTCATCTTTTGTGAGCGTGCCGGTTTTATCGGAACAGATCACAGACGTGCTGCCGAGCGTCTCCACCGCGGGCAGGCGGCGGATGAGCGCATGGCGTTTGACCATCTTCTGCACGCCGATGGCGAGCGAGATGGTCACGACCGCGGGCAGGGCTTCGGGCACGACCGCCACCGCCAGCGCAATGCCGAAGATGAGCATTTCGATGAAGGGCTGCCCGCGCAGCAAGCCCAATGCGACGATGATGGCAACCACCACGAACGCCGCGCGCGCCAGCACGGTGCCGACTTTATCCAGGTTTTGCTGGAGCGGGGTTTTGGTGGTTTCGACGGTTTGCAGCAGCTGCGCGATCTTGCCGAACTCGGTCTGCATGCCCGTTGCGACGATCAGCGCGCGTCCGCGCCCGTAGGTGACGGCGGTGCCGGCGTAGACCATGTTCTTGCGGTCGCCCACGGGCAGGTCCTCGGTTGGAAGCGGGTCGGTGTGTTTTTCCACCGGCACCGATTCGCCCGTCAGCGCGGCTTCCTCCACCTGCAGGTTGATGGATTCGATCAGCCGCCCGTCGGCGGGGATGCGGTCGCCCATGTGCAAAACGACCACGTCGCCGGGAACCACTTCGCGCGCGGGCACTTTCACTTCCTGCCCGTCGCGCAGCACGGTGGCGGTGGGCGCCGCCATTTGCCGCAGCGCTTCGATGGCTCGTTCGGCGCGGTACTCCTGAATGAAGCCGAGCAGCACGGCGAACAGCACGATCACCGCGATGACGATGGACTCGACGCCGTGCCCCAGAAACAGCGAGATGGCGGTCGCGCCGAGCAGGATGAGAATCAATACGTTCTTGAATTGGTCAATCAGGATCTCCCACGGCGAAATGCGGTGCGCGGACTGAATCTCGTTCGGTCCGTATTTCGCCAGGCGCGCCTCCGCCTCTTTCTGACTTATGCCTGCCTGCCCGCCGTCGAGTTGGGCAAACGCCTGCTCCGTGCTTTTGGTATGCCAGTAATTGTTTTGTTCCATATCTAAAATTTTGCTCCTTATTTGTTGGCTCTCCCGTAATTGGCGGGAAAGAGTCTAAACACGAAGGGCGCCAAGCCCACAAAGGGAGAAGGGACGGACTTTACACGTGTTTTTCCTTCGTGACCTTTGTGCACTTTGTGTTTAAAAATGGTTTTCCCATTAAAAACGGCAGAGCCTATTTGTTTTTATCTTCCATCCTCGGCATCGCCGACTTGAACACGAAATAATTGAAAAGGTAAATGGGACCCGCCAGCAGCAGCAGCGCGAGCACCGCCAGCAGGTCCAGCCCGAAGAGGATGATCTCCTCGAACCAGAGAATCAACGAAGTGCCGCCTGCGCCGGTGGCAAGAGCGGGCTTCCAGTATTTCCGCAGGGCGGATGCCGCATTTGCAGACATGGGAACTCCTTTCTGTTTGGTGACAAGCAGATATGGGGGGCGGTGCCGGAAACAAAAAGACCACCGCCGCAATGGCGATGGTCTTGCGCTTTGCTTCCAGGCAGCCGGTGGCGCAAAGCGCCACGTCTTGACGACTGCCAGACCCGAAACCGGTTCGGGGGCTACTCCCCATCGGAGTAACCTTAGTTTACAGCGGAACAGCAGGCATGTCAATTACAGTTTCGCAAGTCGGGGTTGGGTTTTATCTAATCCACAACCACCTTGCTCCTGTTGAATGTGATGGTGTGATGAGACCCCGCCCGAAGCTGGAAGCCGCCGGTGAATTTCACGCCGCCCACCCAGGCAACGTAATCAATCCAGCCGGAGGGGATGTCCACGGACAACGTCCCGCTCACGGGGAACTCGTTGATGGCGTTCGTCCCATCTGCCCGGGCGGTGCGCAGCGAGATGTACACATCCGCATTGGCTTTGTTGACCAGCAGCACCGTCCCGGTGGATGCGTTTTGGGGGATGTCGCCCGGGTACGAAAGCGGGACGGGGTCCTTCGCGCCGGCGGGGGCGGGGATGTAAATCACCTGCCCGACGAAGATCAGGTTGATGTTGCGAATATGCGGGTTTGCCGCCCACAAGTCATACAACCCAACCCCAAACCGGCTGGCGATCTTGGAAAGGGTGTCGCCGTATTGAACGATGTACGTGCCTGTGTAACCGGTGGGGGGATAATAACTGCCCCCCGTGACGGGAACTACAGTGATGGGCGCGGGCGTAGGCGGGGCTGGCGCCGCATAATCACTGCCGGGGATGACCAGCGCCTGACCCGCCGATAACACGTTGCCGATGCCTGGGTTGGCGGCGTAGATGGCAGCGGTGGATGTGCCGCACATGGCGGCAAGTTTTTCGACGGTATCCCCCGCCTCGGCGATGTACGTGCCGCCGCACACGCCTCCCGCCCGGACTTGAAGCGGGCTCAGCGCTGCGAGCATTGCCGTCAGGACGAGCGCGAGACCTTGAACCAGCGTTCTGCGAGACATATCTGCCTCCTTGCAGGTGGAACACTCCATACAAATGATAAGTCAAAAAGAGGCGGATGGCAACCGCCCCAAAGCATTAAACGCGGTTCACGGTCTCGACGGACGGGAGGGTCTTCCAGCCGTCCTTGTTGTAGTGCAGCGAAAACGACACACGCGGCGGCGTTGAATCGAAGTCCACGTGGACGATGCCGAAGTTTTGTCCCGTTTGGTGGAAAAGTTTTTTCTGATTCCCGATCCATTTCGAAAAGATCGGCAGGTAGGTGTTGCTGATGAACATGGGAGTCTGCTCGAACGGCGTGGAGCAGAATTCCCAAATGGGAATGCGGCGTCCGCTTGGGCATTTGAGTTCCGCAGAGACGGCGTGTGCGGAATGCAGGTCGCCGGTGAGGATGCGCACCCCTTCGATCTCGTTCACTGCGAGAAACTCCAGCAGGCGTTCGCGTTCGGCTGGGAAGCCCGTCCAGCGGTCGCGCGTGAGGTCGAGCCAGAACGGATGCAGGACCGTCCCCGAAGAAACCAGGAATTTCACGGGATATTGTTCCCTGACCGAGAGGAACCATTCCTGCAAAACCTTCCATTGCCCTTCGCTCAACAGGGATCGTTCCCTGCCTTTTACGCGCATCGTGCGGGTATCGAGCACGAAGAACGCCGCGCCGCCGCAGGTAAAACTGTAGGCGAGCGAACCTTCATCCTGGCGCTCGAACCGGAATTTGCCGCTTTCATCGGGTTCGAGTGGAATCAGCATTTCGGGCGCGTGCATGGCTTGATGTTCGTGATACGCCTTGAGCGCGGCGCGGATGCGCCCGGGGAACAGGTGACGCTGCTGCGGCGGGATGCCCTTCAGCCAGCGCAGGAATTTGTTGTGAAGCGGTATATCCGCCCAGCGCCTGTCGGGGTCGCGCCAATGCCAGTCGTCGTCCACTTCGTGATCGTCGAGCGTCATAAAAAGCGGCAGGTTGGGCAGCAGTACGCGCATGGCGGGGCGCGACCAGGCGTATTCGTACACTGTGCGATATTCTTCGAGCGTGACGGCGATGCGTCCCAGCCCGTTTTGCGCGGCAATGTCGGCGTAGATTTGGTCTCCAAGCAGCAAGCCGAAACGCAGGGCGTCGGCTTCGACCCGGCGGCTGATCTCACCCATGGTTTTGCCGCCATGTTCGTCGGGCGGCAGGTAACACGAGCCGAAAACGAAGGAAAATGAACGGCGTGAACCCGGCTTGGGGAACGTGATGAAGCGATGAAATTCCTCCCGCTTCGGGCGGACCTTGCGGAGGCTGACCGCGTAGAAGTAATTCGTTTCCGGTTTGAGGCGGGTCAACTCCACGACGCCTGCATGACCGTCGCGCGCCGCAAGTTCGACATTCCCGGCAAGTCGGGCATCCTTCCCGTCTGCGCGGGAAGCCAGCCAGACATACAGCGTTGATTGTGCATCCGCGCGCGCCCAGACCTTTGCGCCTTCATGGCTGAGTCCGCCCACGAGGGGACCGAGGAGGATTTTTGGCGTTGACATATGTTTTCCACCTTTCCATGGATTGCAGGGATTTTCATCGCCTCATCCCACAGCATGAGATCGGATTCGATGATATTAGTTTGTTTGGCAATCCTTTTTCGTGAACGTTCATGTCCTTCATGGATTCTCTTCTTATTATAAGGCTGATGATTAGGGCGCGTCTTTGATAAACACCAAAATCGTCTGCGGCACTTTGCGTTCCACAGGTTTGCCATTGAGACCTTCATCGTCCGGGACGTTGTCAATCACTCCGTCCACCGCGTCCACGCTGTCGCCTCCGCCGCCGCCGTCGTAGGCGGTGACGCATCCGAACTCGAGCATCAATTCAGCCGATTCCCACAGGGTCATGCCTTTGTGGACGAAATCGCCGTCCACAGTCAGGAACATGATGCGCCCGTCGGCATGCAAACCGCGGATGGAACGCGCGTGCCTCTCGGTGTATTTGGGTTCCGTTCCGTGGGCGGGAATCATGTTTACGCCGCCCTGCACGAGGTAGCGAAGCCCGCTGGTGACATTCCACTGGTTCTGAATGTTCTTGTGCCCGATGAACGCCCTGCCGTCCTGGGTGATGATCAACGACGGCTCGCTTTGTTTGCGCTTTTGATGCACCACGCCGTTGCAGATCTCCGTCCCCTTGACTTTGCGGGTGTCTCTGTGCCAGTCGTCGCCGTTGAAACCGAATTTTGCGCCCCTCTGCTTCGCAATGACCGAGGGCCAGCCGTCCTGGTGCACGACCTCGATCCTGACATCGGCGGGGCTGCACATCGTCAAATAGAACCGCGTCCCGTACCGTTCGCCTTTGATGCGGATCACGCCCCTGGCGGGATTTGTCGTGATGTCTTCGCCCGGCGGGATGTCCTCCATCTTCTCAAGGAACCCGGCAAAGGACCAGCCCGTGAGCGTGCCGTCCGCGTTGCGGATTTTGAACCAGGTTCCGTCCTCGTTCTCCCCGATCTTTTCGATGACCTCGTTCAGTTTGACGTTGCCGCGCTCTGCGGAGTTTTTATCCGGCTCTTCGCGCACAAAGAGGAACGGTTCGGCGGTCACTTTGTATCTGATCCCTGACGGGGATTCAGCGACCCCGAAGCGCTGTCGAAAGGTTGCTTCGTCCAGGTTGTAGCGATCCATATCAATGGCTTCCGAGCCGACCCCGTGCGCGGTGCCATCTCCGGTTTGGGAATATTGCCAGATGACCCAGTCGTTCCACCCGGTTGGCATGAGTGGTTGGGGATCTGTAGTGTAATGGGCAACCCATAGGGGATGCGTGACGAAGTACGCCCGGCTATCTCCCACGATCTTGTCGAAGTAATTTCTGCGCGTATAGACGCCCAATCTCACATTCGGGAGCAGCAACTCGAATTCCTCCATGCATTCCTTCCAGTGTGTCCACGAATTAAAGGGACCGGGTTCCCACTTCTCCAGGTCCAGCCACGCGCCGAGGACGCCGGGATCGTCTTGTATCGCTTCGACCCATGTCCGCGCCTGCTCTTTGGGATCGTACCTTTCGTCGTAGAACCAGTAGGTTCCAAATACCATGCCTGCCAGGACGGCGTCGCTCCTGAACTTGTTGAATTTTTCGTCGCTCCACGAACCCTGCCCCGCTTTCAGGATGACGCCGAGAGATTTGGTCTTCAACACCTTGAAATCACAGGTTTTTTGATGGTGGGAAATATCGTTGATCGCTATCATTGCGGCTTCCTCCGGGGTACGCTAGGTCTTGTCGTTGGGTGATCGAATGATAGCCCCCTGCGAATTCATTCTAGCACCCGGAGACGGCGATTTCAACCGCTTCGAGCCTGACCCGGACCTGGTCTGCCGATCCAGGCTTGGTCTGCGCCTGAGGCGGATGCGGCTCAAATGGACGGCTGCAAGGCGGTTTACTTATCTGCTCTTCGCATCAACCTCGACCTGGCAGAAGCCAGCAACAAAACCGAATAGATTTTATGAAACCCCAGCAGGGTGGAGAAAATGAAACCGAGGGATGATTTGCCATCCTTGGATACTCGTTGCGGCACAACCACCGACCCAAAATACAGGCGCGTACTTTTCTCCATTGGGACGACCATCAGCCACGAGCGCGTACTGCCCGCAAAGTCGCACATCAGGATTTGGTTTTCGGCACGGGCTTCCACCGTCCACGCAGCGAATGTATCCCGAACGCCGTTTGCCAATTCCCCGGCTTGCGCGTCGGTGGAAGGTTTTCGCACGAGAAGAAGGATCAGCCGTTCCAATTTGAAGAGGGGCGTAGTGTAGAAGGCGAAGAGGTATTCGGGGAAGGAGATTTGAATGGGGAGGTCGGCGCAGTAACTGTCTGTGTAGGCTCCCGGCACGGAGGTGTATTTGTGAATCAGGGCGTTCGCCGGGGCGGGGGATTTTTGAATGATGGGCATAAGCATTTATAGTTGTCATGCTGAGCGGAGTGCGGCGCGGTGAGCGTCCCTGCATTGGCGTGGAGACCCTTCGTGGCGTGGGACGCCACTCAAGGTGACATAATCCTTAATACTCGCTTGCAAACTGCTCATGCACCCAGAGGAATTCGTTGCGTTTGTTCAGCACGCGGACGAGACCGCCAAAGCCGGGGTCTTTGGCTTTGAGGAGAGCGTGCAGTTCGCGGAATAAGATATTTTACTCTCGAAAAGAAATCGCCCTCAATAGCAGAACTCCAAGATTTTGGAAATCTCGGAGTTCTTGTTACGCCTTGTATTCTTCATCCACTTCTTCAAGCAATTGGTCGAGGCGACCCGATGCCGCGTCGCGTTCAATTTGCTCGTCCCACAATTTGGCTTCGTATTCCTCGAACCACTCGCGGAAACGGGCGAAGTCTTTTTTCCGATAATTGGGTCACGGCTTGTTCAAGTTCTGTGATAGTCATAAGAAACTTCTTGCTGTTGCCAAAAGTATAGCACAATCGAAAAGAATCGCCCCTGAAATTTTCAACCTTCAGGGGCAACGTATTTTGCAGACGAGGCTGATCACTGATGACTGATCACTGATGACTGATCACTGGTAACTATAAAACCCTCTCCCGCTCTTCCTTCCCAAATACCCCGCATCCACCATCTTCCGCAGCAGCGGCGCGGGGCGGTACTTGTCTTCGCCCAAATCGCGCTGCAAGACTTCCATCACGAACAGCACCACGTCCAAGCCAATCAAATCCGCCAGCGTGAGCGGACCCATCGGATGGTTCATACCGAGTTTCATCACCGCGTCAATCGCTTCGGGCGTGCCGACTCCCTCCTGTAGGGCAAACACCGCCTCATTGATCATCGGACACAGGATGCGGTTGGAGATGAATCCGGGCGAGTCGTTGGCTTCGACGGGTTCCTTGCCCATCACCCTGCACAGTTCCAGCGTAGTGTTCAATGTCGCTTCGTCGGTGGCAAGACCCTTGATGACCTCCACCAGTTTCATCAGCGGCACAGGATTCATGAAGTGCATTCCGATGACCTTCTCCGGTCGTTTCGTGGCAGCGGCGATCTTGGTGATGGAAATCGAAGACGTGTTGCTCGCCAAAATCACGCCTTCGCGCGCGTTGGCGTCCATGTCTTTGAAGATTTTGAATTTCAATTCGGGATTTTCCGTCGCGGCTTCGATGACAAAATCCGCCTCCTTCATCGCCTCCATCGTGGACGTGAAGTTGATTCGGTCTGCGGATGCCTTTTGCTCCGCTGTGAGCGTTCCCTTCTCCAACAGTTTCGCCGTGGACTTGGCAATGGTCGCTTTGGCTTTTTCGAGCGCGGCAGGGACGACGTCCATGCAAGTGACCTGATAGCCCGACGTCGCCGCCACCTGCGCGATGCCGTTGCCCATCGTCCCCGCCCCGATGATGAAGATGTGTTTAATGGTCATAAAGTCTCCTGGTCTTGTTGTCGAATTGTCTCTTGGTCTGGTAGTCTGGTGGTCGGATGTTCAGATAAGTAGTCGGTCGAAATAAATTTTACAAAAATACGCTCCCGGCGGCGTCCCCGCCGCCGAGGACGGCGGCATGAGCAGGAATTTGTTTTCTAAAAAC
>QMIW01000063.1 GCA_024434165.1 Chloroflexota bacterium
ACCATCCAGGCGCTGTCCGCTGTTCTCGGCGGGACGCAGAGTTTGCACACCAACTCGATGGATGAAGCGCTCTGGCTGCCCACGGAAAAATCCGTGCGTGTGGCGCTGCGCACGCAGCAGATTATCGCCTACGAATCGGGCGTCGCGGATTCGGTGGATCCGCTGGCGGGTTCGTACCTGATCGAATACCTTACCGATGAAATCGAAAAAGGCGCGCAGGATTACATCGCCAAAATTGACGAAATGGGCGGAGCAATGCAAGCCATCGAACGCGGCTTCATGCAGAACGAAATCCAGAATGCCGCCTACGCCGCGCAGCAGGCAATCGAAAAGAAGGAACAGGTTGTGGTGGGGGTTAATCAATTCACGGTGGAAGAGGATTTGACGCTCGAACGTTTGAAGGTTGATCCCGCGATCGAGCTGGCGGCGCGCGCACGACTGAAGAAGTTGCGAGAGACTAGAGACCAGAGACTGGTGGATGAGTTGCTTGGCAAGTTGAGGTCCGCAGCAAGTGGCGCAGAGAATTTAATGCCGTTGTTTATCGAGTGCGTCGAGAACGACGTCACGCTTGGTGAGATTTGTAATACGCTGAGAGGGGTGTGGGGCGAGTACGTAGCGGAGGGGTTTTAGAAAGGGATATAATCATCCAGGAAATTGTTTGACGTGTAGGACGATAGGAGGTGTTCCATGCCGCCGTATGTCAGGGCAACGTGTACGAACGAGAAGTGCAAGCATCCTGAAAACCGCTACGACCTTGCCGAATTGCGAAAAAAAGACGGAGGGATATTGAGGCGCGTCATTGCCAGTTACAACGAGGACAAAACCGAAGAGTTCGAAGTGACCTGCCAGGCTTGCGGGCGCAAGTTCAAGATCACTGTAAAGGAGGAATAGGATGGCAGGAAAAAACAAAACCGATGAGATCTTTGCCAAATCCTCTCCCATATCCCCGGAAGATGAGCGGCTGGGCAAATTGTTCGACGAACTGGAACAAGGTTCGCTCAAAACGCTCGAGGATGCAGCAAAACAGATCATCACCCTCACCACCGCCCTGCTCGGCGCGTTCTTCGGGTTGCTGGCATTCAAGGATGCACCTACATATCTGGGATTCTTCGAGATCAAGTTCATCGGCGCGCTGGCGTTGATTTCCTTCGTCACGGCGCTGTTCTTTTCCTTGCGGGCGGTTTCTCCAAAGCGATATACCTTTTCGCGCTCGAGCCTGACCGAGAAAAGAAACATCCTCAATGCGATCATCTCGGACAAACATCAAGCCGTCAACATGGCTGCCTGGGCTTTCGGCATCGGCGCGTTGTTGATGCTGACCGCGGCGCTGGATATTTTATTGTTTCGGTTATAGTGTCACTGCGAGCGACAGCGAAGCAGTCTCCTGCATAAGGATGACGCATGGGTAACAGACAATACTGCGTTTACATGATGACCAATACTCATCACACCGTTTTGTATACTGGCGTTACCAATAATTTACAGCGCAGAGTCCTCGAACATAAATCCGGGCAGGGCAGTAAGTTCACTGGCAAATACAACGTGACGAAGTTGGTTTATTTTGAGTGCGGCGACGATATTGATACTGCTATTTTTCGAGAGAAGCAGATCAAGGCAGGTTCGCGAAAGAAGAAACTGGATTTGATAAATGGTATGAATCCCGAATGGAAGGATTTGTTCGAGGAATACTTCAAGTAAATTGTCATTGTTAGTGTCATTGCGAGGAGCGTTCGTTGCGACGAAGCAATCCCCTGGCAACTGGAGACTGCTTCGCTCCGCTCGCAGTAACACTTGAAACGGGAGATTGCTTCGGGCGGAAGTGCGCCGCCCTCGCAATGACATATAGGAATTTTATGCTCATCCTCCACCTCACCCTCACCAACCAACAAGTAACCGTACGTGCCAACGGGAAGGAAAGCCACCAGTTCCCCCTGCTGGAGTTGAGTCAATCGGAACAGGAATGGAAGGACTTTTACAAGAAACCGCACGCCTACGGCGAGAAGTTATTCAACGCGTTGTTCAGGGATGCGGCGCGGACCGAATTTGACGCGCTCTCCAAGCAAACCGAGCGGACAATTGTGTTGGTGCTGGAATCATCAGAGTTGGATGTTATTGCATGGGAGTATGCGTACAATAAAGCCAAGGAAGAATATGTTGTTGAGGATTGTGCCTTCGTGCGCGCGTTGCCAGCGTCGGAACGTCCCGCGAATGGGCGGATGAAAAACGAAGTGGAGCGCGTGCCGTTGTTATTCATCCCTGCCAACCCGCTGGTGGATTTGAGCGGCGAGCCGATGCGCGCGTTGGGTGTGGAAGGCGAATGGCGGGAGATGAAACGTCACATCGAGAAAAGCAACGCGCCGTTCGATATGATCGAGTTGAGACCCGCGACGCCCAAAGCGTTGCAAAGCGTGATGGCGAGATTCCAAAATGGGATGATCGCGCATTTCTCAGGTCACGGCGCGGCGACGGGAGATGGCGCGATCCTGTTATTCGAGCGCGAGAACGGGGCGTCGAATCCGCTGGAGGCACGCGAATTCGTGCGCGAGATCAAAGATAAGGCGTGGATCGGCTTCTTGAGCGCGTGCCAGTCCGCAGTCCCGGAACGAACCGAGTTTTCCAATCTGGCGCGGGAACTGGCGAAGGCGGGAGTCCCGTTTGTGTTGGGGATGCAGTTCAATCTCCCCGATCCGTTTGCGCCGAACATCAGCGGACAGTTCTACAACTATCTCGCGCATGGACATGCCGTCCCCGAGGCGGCGCGGCAGGCGCGGCGCGCGGTGAAGCGTGAGAATGAATTTTTCGTGGGCATGATCGCGCTGTATGCCGCGCACCCCGATGAAGCGGGGAGAATCATTTGGCATGGATCGGGCGCGCGGACTCATGACCTGTTCCGTCCCGCCGACGTAAGCGACCTGCCCTCCCCTGCCAGCGGACTGATCGGACGCCAGCGCGAGTTGATGCGCATTGGCACGCGCCTGCTCGAAGGACCGCGAAGCGTGCCGCTGACGGTGACCCTGCACGGCGCGGGCGGGATCGGCAAGACCGCGTTGCTGCGCGAAGCCCTCCTGCGCTTCGCCCCATCCTTCGAGTTGACTCTCGCCATTGGGCTGGATCCACTGCCGTCGCTGGAAAGCGTGCTGGGACGGATCGAACGCTTTTTGGGTTTGCCTTCGCCCTGCGCCAATGACACGAAGGAACGCGAAGCGCTGGTGCGGAACGCGTTGACGAGTAAGCACACGTTGTTGGGCTTGGATAATTTTGAAACGCTCAATTATGCGTTGAACGAAAAGGGTAGCGATGAAGAAAAGACCGCCAAAAGTTTACATACCTTTTTCAAAAGCCTTGCCGCAAATGGCGTGACGTTATGCGTGACAAGCCGCGAAGTCACGAATTTGCCTGGCGAAGCCATTGAAGACATTCAAGGTCTTTCCAATGAAAGCGGTGGGAGATTGTTTCAAGAAAATGTGGTCAAGCAGAAAGACGAGATTTACATCGAGAAGACTCAACAAGTGAGCGAAATGGTTGGCGGTCATCCATTGGCATTACGCCTGCTTGCTTCTGCGTTTGACGACCAGGTTGGAACGTCGCTGGATCAATATATTGAAAGTTTGCAATCCTTCCTGCCCAAAGCACGCGATAAGTGGACAGAGGAAGATCGTCACGAGAGTTTACGAGCATCATTTGATTTTACGATGAATATTTTGGTTAAAACAGAAGATGGAAAAGAATTGCAAACCGCTCTCTCAAGATTAAGTATATTTGGCGCGTTTATTTTCGATTCTATTGCCGCACCTTTGTTGGAAAACCATTTTCCAGGAAGTACTGACGAATTACGAGAAATGATTCCCAAAACAAATAATATGTTGCACGCCTTATGGGAACACGGCTTGTTGGAGCGCGCCGCTATTCCCTTTGAAGAAGGAAACTTTTATCTCTATCGCTTACACCCCGCGCTGGGGATTTTTGCAAAGGGGCAATTGATTGATGTTGCAACTGTCAAAGAAAATCACTGGAAGTCAATGAGCAATTTTGCAGGTATTGCCGCAGAGCAAATTGCTAAAAACCCACTCATAGCGCAAATGGCTTTACACGCGATGCCTGATTTGTTACTTGCAGCAGAATCTAGAAATGATAAACCCGCGGTCTTGATGCAATTTAGAGTAAGTAAGTTATTACAACAATTCGGTTTATACAACGATGCAGTGCGCTTACTTGAAAAATCCCACGACATAAATGAATCTCTTAATGATCCAAAATACAAGGCGATCGTAATTGGTGAAATTGCATTAATAGAAGCAGAACTAGGAAATCTAGATAAAGCAGTCGAAATGCAAAAACAAAAGTTGGAATTCACACTATCTATCGGGGATAAGAGAGAGGCGGCTGTCGCACTACATAATTTGGCAAACATCTACGCTGCACGGGGAGATTTGGATGGGGCAATGAATATGTATCAACAGTCGCTCGATATCAATGAAGATCTCGGCAACTTGGAAGAGAAAAGCAATACGCTGACCCAAATGGCAGAAATACTAGTCTTGCGTGGGGATTTGGATGGAGCTATGAAGTTGTATCAGCAGTCACGAGAAATTTCTGAAAGACTTGGCAACCTGATAGGCGAGGCGAGAGTATTGAACAATATGGCGCAAATCTACCTTATACGTGAAGACCTAGATGGAGCATTGAATTTGTATCAACGTTCGCTCGATATCTCTGAAAATCTTAGCGACCCAAAGGGCATGTCTGCCAGCCTGCATGGGATGGCAATCATCATGCAGGCACGCGGTGATTCAAATAAGGCAATGAAACTGTATGAGCAATCACTTGAAATCAAGGAAGAACTCGGAGATATGAGAGGCAAAGCTATGACGCTTGGCATGATGGGGCGGGCTTTATGGCTAAATAGAGAGTATAGAAAGGCAATCGCTTTCTTGTTCTCTGGTCTAATGTTGCTGGTTCAACTAAAAATTGAACCACAGACTCAACAAAAAATGATTTCCAATTTGGTTGATTGGAGACAAGAAATTGGCGCGGAGAATTTTGACTCTTTATTGTGGGAAGAAACTGGGCAGCCGATTCCTGATTGGCTCTTGCAATTTCCCCAACAACAGCAAGACATGACCGCCGAGCAGTTCATCGCGGGGGCGATTCAATCTGCAAGGGAGAAGCGTCCCGAAGCGGAGGGGTATTTCAAGTCCGCGCAGAAGATGGCGGCGGATTCGGGCACGCCGAAGGAACTTCAAGAGTTGGGGAGGGTGTTGCAACGAATCATGCTCGGCGATAAGAACGTGGATTTATCGTCCCTGCCGAGGGAGTGGGCGGAGGTGGTGGAGAAAACCATCCACGAATACGACCACGAATAAACGAATGAGGGCGCGCGGCATTCGAGTATTCGTGACCCCATTCGAGGATGGTTTGTCCCTGTGGGAATGAATGTCATTGCGAGCGCACTTCCCTGGCACCGCCCGCCAGGGCAGGTGTGCGAAGCAATCCACTCGCATTGGGAGACTGCTTCGCCGAAGGCTCGCAGTGACATTGGCGCACAGAAGATGGCGGCGGATGCGAGTGCGCCGAAGGAACTTCAAGAGTTGGGGAGGGTATTGCAATGAATCATGCTCGGCGATAGGAACGTGGATTTATCGTCCCTGCCGAGGGAGTGGGCGGAGATAATACAAAGGATGAAGGATAAGTTTGAAGTATGAAAAAAGCCGTCCACGAATTTGACCACGAATAAACGAATGAGGGCGCGCGGCATTCGAGTATTCGTGACCCCATTCGAGGATGGTTTGTCCCTGCGGACTTGCCCTGCGACCAAAGGGAGTGGCGAAGGGGATGCGCGAGTTGGGGCAAATTCCTCCCGCCTTTTCTCATAACACCTTGCTTGAATCGCGCATCCTCCTTTGCTATACTGAATCTCGAACGACCCCATCCCATGCCATCGGAGGAACCATGCGCAAGCCAGCCCGTTCTGTTTTCACATTTTTATTGCTGCTGATCCTGCTCGCCACTCTCGCGGGGAGCGTATCCGCTGCGCCGCCTGTGCCGCGAGCCAGGTGGACGGTGATGGTATACATCTCCGGGGACAACAACCTCGAAGACTACGTGGTACTGGATATCGAAAACGAGCTCGCCCCCACCGGCTCCAGCGCGGATGTGCAGGTGGTGGCGCTCGCAGACCGCGGTCCCGGCTACGACACCAGCCGCGGCGACTGGCAGACCACCAAACTGTATCACATCACCCAGGGCATGATCGCCGATTCCGCCAGCGCGGTTGACGATTGGGGCGAACGCAACATGGGCGACGCGCAAACTTTGATTGATTTCGTCGCGTGGACAAGAGCGAATTATCCCGCTGATCATTATGCCCTCTACTTTTGGGGTCACGGCTGGAATTGGCATCCCGGTTACGTCATGGAGGATGACACAGACGCCGACACGCTCGATTACGAGGAAATGAAAGCCGCCCTGCCCTCCGTCGGATTCATTGACGTGGTCGGTTACGACGGCTGCAACATGGCGTCCATCGAAATCTTCAACCTCTGGCATGGGTACGCCACGGCGGTCACCAGTTCGCAGGAATATGTGAATTGGGAAGGTATCCAATACGATCTGGTGCTGGCACAGCTTACCGCCAACCCAAACATGACCGCCGATCAGGTTGCGATTGCCACCAGCCAGAGCGCTACCGATGACAAGACCTGGTCCGCGGTGGCGGTGGACAGCCGCTTCACCGCGCTTCTGACCGCCGTCCAGGATTGGTCGCTCGCGTTGAACGCCGGTCTTGCCGCCAACCGCAGGAAATACGACCGCGCCTTCGGCGCGACGCGTTCCTTCTGGCAGGCGCCCATGGACAAGGACCTGTACGACATGGCGTACGAGATCAAGCGCAACGTCACCGATGCGAACATCAGGACCAAAAGTCAAGCCGTGATGGACGCCGTCAACGCCGTGGTTTTGCACGAGCGCCACACCAACGCCTACGCGGACGCGCATGGAATTACCATTTATCACATCTCGTCCGCCAGCGGAAAAGACTCGAACTATACCTACTACCGCGCAACCATTGACTTCGCCCTGCAAACCTCATGGGATGAATTCCTGAATGCGTACGCGAGATAAACCAATCGGTTTCGCAAACCATTAGATCCTGAAGCAATCCCCGGCGGACACGGGGATTGCTTTTTTTCCTGCGGTCTGCCTTTTGTCAGAGGGTGGTTTTGCGCTGCGCTCCTTGACGTACAAAAAAGGACATAAGGTAATCTATGTTAGAATTTTGCCCGGCGCAGCAAGACGAGCCGTGAATCGAAAAATCCGTGTGTGTCGGTGAAGCCCGTTCATCGAATGAATCAATCTCCGAGCGGTTTTTATCGGTACGACATACAGACCGGAGGATGCCAGAATGTCCCAAAAGCTGGAGCGTGTGGTCGTCACAGGAATGGGGGTCGTCAGTCCATTAGGGTGTGATCTTTCCGGGTTTTGGAACGATTTACTGGCGGGGCGCTCCGGGGTCATCTCGCTGGAGGGAAGCATCTTTTCGGGCATGCCATCGAAAATCGGCGCGGTCGTGCAGGGCTACGAAGAGAAGGATCATTTCGACAGCAAGGAAGCGCGGCGTATGAGCCGGTCATCGCAATTGGGATTGGTGGCGGCGAAACAGGCAATCGCCCAGGCAGGGATGGAAAACGGAGAAGTGGACCGCACGGGGGTCGGCGTGATCGTCGGCAGTTCGATAGGCGGGTACAGTGCATCGGACCAGTTTTTCAAAAGTTTTTATCTGCAAAACCGCCTCAGCCCATTTACCATCCCGATCTCGATGAACGTCGGACCGGGATCGAACATCTCCATCAAGCACGGCTTTCAGGGACCATTGATGAGCGTGGATGCCGCCTGCTCCAGCGCGGCGCATTCCATCGGCTATGCCTTCAACATGATTCGCAGTGGAATGCTGGAAATCGCCGTTACCGGCGCGGCAGATTCCCCTTTTTCGCCAGCCGTCGTCGGCGCGTGGGTGGCGCTGCACGCCGTCTCGAACCGGACCGATAATCCTGCAGAAGCCTGCCGCCCGTTCAGCGCCGACAGGGACGGCATGGTTTTGGGCGAAGGAGCAGGCATCCTGGTGTTGGAGGCGGAAGGTCACGCTTTGAAGCGCGGCGCGCCCATCCTGGCGGAGATCAAAGGCTGCGGCGCGAGCGCGGATAGCAGTCACCTCACCCAGCCAACTCAGACCGGACCCGCCCAAGCCATGCGGCGCGCGCTGACAGATGCGGGTTTGTCCCTGGAAGAGATTGATTACATCAACGCCCACGCCACCGGCACGGAATGGAACGACAAGAACGAAACCGCCGCCATCAAGGAAGTTTTCGGCAAACGCGCCTACGAGATTCCGGTGGCGGGCAACAAAGCCGCGCTTGGGCACTCCATCGCGGGGAGCGGCGCACTGGAATTGATCGGCTGTGTGCTTTCACTGCGCGACCAGGTCATCCCGCCGACCATCAATTACAAGGTGCCGGACCCGGAATGCGACCTGGATTACGTCACAGAAGGCAGGCGGAGCGCCAAACTGGAAAACATCATGTCGAACTCGTTCGCATTCGGCGGGAGCAACGCGGTTCTCATCGTTGGAAAGTATGAACAAAATCCTCAAACATAGATCATCCCTGTGAGCAGTAAAACCAAATTAACGCTGCTGGTCTTTTTCCTGACCCTTTTCTTTTACACGTATTCACTGCTCCCCTCGCTCGCCTGGGGTGACGGGGTCAAACTGCAAAGCGAAGTCGTTTCGGGGGAGTCGTTCGTTATCTCGGAGATGCCGCCCGAAGAATTTGTTCCCGACCCCTATCCCTTTTCAAAAGTGGGCGTTGCCGCGTGGGACCACCCTCTCTACACCGTTTTAGGTCACCTGCTCATCGAGGCGTTTCCATTCGCCGACCCGTTATGGCTGGTCAATTTCGTATCGGCATTATTTGGAGCGGCGTCCGTTGCGCTGGTTTTTCGAATCGCCCGACAAATCACAGATTCGCTTCCAGCATCCTTGTACGCCGCATTCTCACTGGCGGTTTCCCACACGTTTTGGTGGCACTCCTCCACTCCCGAGGTGTACACGTTGTTCGTTTTTTTGCTGATGGCAGCCTTCCATTTCCATGCCGGGTTCGAAGAAAAAAAGAAGCCATCGTATCTTTTCGCAAGCGGATTATTCCTGGGACTGGCGGCATCCACGCATATCCTCGGCTTTCTGGCGTTTCCCGCCATCGGTTTGTATTATTTTCTCTCCGGCGGGTATCGCAACTTCAACCCGCGCGGGATCACAAATCTCATCCCGCCCGCACTTGGGTTTGCGGCGGGGTTTGCTCTTTACATCCTGCAATTCATCCGCATGTCGGCGAATTTTCCGCTCGCTGAGATCATGGGACCCGTGGTAGGTTCGGCGTTTTTCGATCAATTGGAGCCGCTCACCCTCGCCTCGCTGGGAAAAAGCATCGTCACCTATCTGCTATTTTTGATCGTTCAGTTCGGTCCGGTGGGTTTGGTCCTGGGCGTGATTGGTTTTCGTCAAAGTTATCCCCACACCAATTTGGCTATACGCAAATCAATTGCATTCTTCATCGTTTATGCCACCTTTGGAATCTACTATCGCGTCTCCGACCAATTCACATTTTTCATCACATCGTACATTTTTTGGGCATTGATGATGGGCATCGGCGCAAGTCATTTGCTTGCCAGCCTCCCCGCGCGAACACACCGCATTGCCACCGGTGTTTTGGGGGCATTCCTGCTTGTCACCCCATTTTTCTACACGGCTCTCCCTCATCTCGCGGAAAGCGCCGGTGTGGACGATGAAGCCATCGGCATTCCGCAGATCGGCACGGGATTGCGGAACGGCTTGGCGTATTACCTCAATCCCTTCAAACGCGGCGACACGAATGCCTACGATTTCGGCTACCAAACCACGATGAGCCTGGAGCCGAATTCGGTCGTCATCGCGGAATGGTACACCGACACCGACGAATATTTCATCCTGCGGTATTTTACGAAGATTCGCCCGCTCCGTGAGGATGTCAAGGTCATCGGCTGGCATGACATACCCCCCGCCTCTTTCGACCCGCAAGTTGTTTCGGACTTAATAGAGCGGACTCTCCCCGAGAGCCCGGTCTACATTGCCTCGCTGAGCGAGCGTTTTTACAACGCCCCCAAACTCGTGGAGACGTATTGCATCGTGCCGGAGAACAATTTGTATCGGGTTTACCCAAAAGGTAACGAAGGACTGCAATGTTTGGGAAACAAGTCGGTTACTCAATAGGCTGCACGGAGTCATGAAGTAGAACTTCAGGACTTTTTATCCGAAAGTAGAACTTTCGGATTCTCGTTATCAATTTTCCCAATCCCACAACCGAAATTCAAGGTCCTTCCCTTCCACAGCGACCGCCGCTTCGTAGCGTGAATCCATGGGCAGGGACAGCAGCGTCCAGCGTGCGGCTTCTTCGGGGTTCGGGCGGGTGGCGCGCAGGACGGCGGGCTGGTCGGGGGTGATGGTTACGTCGAAACTATCCAAGCCCAAAGACAAGCCCATGCCCTGCGCCTTGATGTAGGCTTCCTTGCGGGTCCAGCCGATGAAGAAGGCGCGCTCGCGCAGTTCGAGCGGAATCGTCTCCAACTCGGCGACTTCCGCCTTCGAGAAATATTGCCGCGCGATGACGTGCGCCGAAATCCCCGAACGGATGCGTTCCACATCCACGCCGATCTTGCGGTTATGAGTCAGCGCTGCCAGCGCAAAGTCGGCGGAGTGGGAGAGGTTGAATTCCAGGTCGTGCCCCGCCAGCGACGGCTTGCCGTATGAGTTGACGGAGAATTTCAACCCGGCGGGTTCCGCTTTCAGATAGCGCGAGAGCACGCCGCGCAAGAATCCATGGGCAGCGACATAACGGTGACGATCTGCCGGGAACTCGAATTTCGCCGCGCGCTCGGTCTCCTCCGCCGACAGCGTGGATTCAAACCATTTGACGGAATCAGGCTCGAGGTCCAGAGAGATGCGCCAGATGTCAACGTGGCGGGGCTGTATAGCCAGGTCTGCGGGCGGTTTGATCCAGTCAGTGTGTGAGTCGGATTTTTTCATAGAGAAATTCCAGGATGGGTTGACGGGCGTGATGAATGAAGAAATGTCCGCCGGGGAAATATCGTGCTGTGAAGGCGGAGGCAGTGTGCGCCGCCCAGCCTTCGATGCGTTCGCGGCTGATGCGCGGGTCGTCCAGCGCGCCGAGGGCAAGGATCGGAAAATCGAGCGGCGGACGGGCAGGATTATAAACGTAAGTTTCGATGAGTTGGAAATCGGCGCGGACGACGGGCAGGAGCAAATCCATCGCTTCGGGATGTTTCAGCTCGGCGGGTATGCCGTTGAGTTGGTCGAGTTCGCTCAAAAATTCGTCGTCGGGCAGTTGGTGAATTTTCGGATTTGGGTCCGGCAGGTGAGGCGCACCGCACGCGGAAACGAAAAGCAGGTCGGGCGTTGGGAGGCTGCGGGCGCGAAGCAGGTGCGCCAATTCGTAGGCGATCAAGCCGCCCATGCTGTGACCGAAAAAAGCAAAGGGTCTGTCGAGCCATGGCTGGATGGCGTTTGCAAGTTCGTCCACCATGCGCGGCATGCCGGTGACTGCGTCTTCGTTGAAGCGCGAACCCCTGCCCGGATAGTGAACAACCTGCCCTTCGATGTGAGCGGGAAGTTCCGCGCACCAGCCGGTAAAGACCGCCGGTCCGCCGCCCGCGTAGGGGAGGAAGAAGAGGCGGGTCGCTGCCTGCGGCTTCGAGCGCGGGCAGGCAAACCATTTGCTCGAAAGACGAATCGCGGCGTTCACCGGGTTTTCACTTCGGGTCGTTCGATCAATCCCTGCGCGATGAAGGCATGGATGTAGGTGGAGAGCAGCTTCCCGTCCACCGGCGGGCAGACGATGCCGCTGCCTGCGAGTTTGGCGAGCGTGCTGCTCAGGTCAATGCGCGGCATGAAGATCTGCCTTTCCTCCACCTCTTCGATCAACGGCAGGTACGGCTCCCAGCCGCCCGACTCCAAATGCGCAACGGCGTCGAACAATTGTTGACGCCATTCCTCGAACGGGACTTTGCGCGGGTGGAAGCCTTCGGTCTTCAGCCACTCCACCAGCGGGTCGAGATGAAGCGGGTTTGGATTCTCAAGGTGATAGACCCGATTCCAATTTTCGGGCTGTTTGGAGAGATGCACAATCGCCGCGCTGACGAAATCCACCGGCACGATGTTTGCGACCACATCGAGATCGGGAGCCGTACCCAACAGCAGGCAGGCGCGGGTCATACTGGAGATCATGTTGTCGGTGTTCCATGCGCCGGTCTGCGAATGACCCGACACCAAACCGGGGCGATAGATCGCATACGGAATGCCGCGCACGCCCGCTTCCATCACCAGTTTTTCCGCCACCCATTTGCTCTGGGCGTACCCGCCGAACGGCGCGCCGGTTTCATCGAGGTCGTCGGTCTCGCGGTAGATGCGCCCGTCGTCGTGGCTGCCGTTGTGCAGAATCGAAAGCGTGGATACATGATGGACCGGTTTGAGTTTCACGCGGCTCGCCAGCCGTAAAACTTCCTGCGTGCCGAGCACGTTCGCCGCCTTGTGCGCGGCATACGGATACACAAAATTCACCATCGCGCCGTTGTGATAGATCCAATCCATTTGCGCTGCGAGAGTTTCGAACGTCTCGTCGTCCAGCCCGAGTTGAGGCGAACCCAAATCGCCAGGCACCGGCTGGATGCGCTCCGCAAATGAGTCATCCCACAACGAATAATTCGTCAGGTTGCGTTTCAACCGCTCCCTGCCCTGCTCGATGGTCTCCGCGCGCAGCAGGCAGTGAACATCCGCCGGGGTCTGTTTGAGCAGGTCATGCAGGAGGAACGCGCCCACGAAGCCGGTCGCGCCGGTGAGCAGAATATGTCTCGGCTCGCTCACATGCACATATTCGAGTCCGCCCGCCGCGATGTCTGCGTCGAGTTTGGCTTCGGCGTTCAACTCGTCCAAACCCAACTGATTCATGTGGATGATGCTGCCGCGCTGCGGAATGTATTCTCCGCTCAACGCCCGTTCGATGGCGTTCGCCAGATTCGCAATCGTGGGGTTCTCGAACAGCGTGCGCAGCGGAAGCTGTGCGGTGTCGAGTCCGTATTTTTCACGCAGCAGGAACACAAGCCGCGTGCCAAGCAATGAATGTCCGCCGAGGTCGAAGAAATTATCGTGCGCTCCCACCGGGCGGTCTTCCAAACCAAGCACTTGCGCGCAGAGCTCCGCCAGTTCTTTTTCGAGCGGCGTGCGCGGCGCGGCGTACTTCGCCCGCAGTGCGGCGCGCGCCAGCACAGGTTCGGGCAGCGCCTTGCGGTCCACTTTTCCATTCGGCGTGAGCGGCAGGGCTTCCAACGCGACGAAAATGGACGGAACCATGTACTCGGGAAGTTGCGTCCGCAAATATCCGCGCAGTTGACTGAAGTCCGCCTCTTTCTCCCCGCCGGCTGGCACCACGTACCCAACCAGACTCGCGTCTGACGATTTGTCCTTCCACGCCGTGACCACCGCCTGCTTCACAGACGGGTGACTCGCCAGCGCCGCTTCCACTTCGCCGGTCTCGATGCGGAATCCGCGTACTTTGACCTGCTGGTCGCTGCGCCCAAAGAACTCGATGTTTCCATCGGGAAGATAACGGGCAAGGTCGCCGGTTTTGTAGATTAGAGTTCCCTCTCCCTCTGGGACGTGTGCCCGTAAGGGTAGAGGGCTAGGGTGAGGGATAAACCGCTCCGCCGTCAACTCAGGACGCTTCAAATATCCGCGGCTGACGCCGTCCCCGCCGATGTACAAATCGCCGATGACGCCCACAGGAACGGGCTGAAGACTGGAATCCAAGATGTAGATTTGCGTGTTGGCAATCGGTCTGCCGATGGGAACGGTGTTGGAAATCCCGCGAGTTTCTCCCGATGTCACGCGATACAGCGTAGACCAGATCGTCGTCTCGGTGGGACCGTACAGATTCCACAGCGCCGCGCCGCGCTTGAGCAAGCGTTCGGCGAGGTCGTTTGTCAGCGCTTCGCCGCCGCTCAGAATCGTGAGGTTGGGTTTGCCCTTCCAGCCGGTTTCGAGCAGCAGACGCCAGCCCGCAGGCGTGGCTTGCATGAAGGTCACGTCGAAATCCGCGAGGGCTTTGGCGAGCAGCGCGCCATCGGTTACGGTTTCCGAATCCGCGATGACGACGCGCGCGCCCACCGTCAACGGCAGGAGCAGTTCCAAAACGGCGATGTCAAACGAAAGCGTGGTGACCGCCAGCAGCGTATCGCCCGTCTCGATTCCCAGACTCTCCCGCATGGACGCGAGGAAATTCACCACCGCACGATGATGGATTTGAACGCCTTTTGGTTTCCCAGTGGAACCGGAGGTGTAGATGATGTATGCCAGGTCGGCGGGCGATGCGGCAGGCAGTTTCTTCGTCGAGGCTTTCATCCCTTCGACATCGTCAATGCAAATGACTTCGGCGCTGGTTTCCGGCAGTTTGCCCAGCAGGGCGGATTGCGTCAGCAGGATGGACGCGCCCGAATCCGCCAGCATGAACGCGAGCCGTTCCGCCGGGAAGGATGGGTCAAGCGGCAGGTAGGCGCCGCCCGCCTTGAGCGCGCCAAGTTGAGCAACCACCATTTCGAGCGAGCGGTTTACGAACAGACCGACAAGCGTCCCCGGCTTGACCCCGCGTGAAGCCAATACCTTCGCTGCACGTGTTGAGCGTTTGTCCAGTTCCTTGTAGGTCAACGTCTGTTCGCCGAATTGAAGCGCAATCGCATCCGGCGTGCGCTTGGCTTGTTCCCGAATCAGTTCGTGAACGCACAAATCGCGCGGATATTCCGCCTGCGTTTGATTCCATTCCACCAGCAATCGCCTGCGTTCGGCATCATTCAACAGCGAATACGCCGAAACCGGTTTGTGCGGGTCGGTCGCAATTTCCCGCAGCAGGGAATGGAAATGCCCCAGCATTTGTTCAATCGTCGCGGCGTCGAACAGGTCTGTGTTGAATTGAAGCGCGGCGGCGAGTCCGTCTTCGGTTTCGGACATCATCATCGTCAGGTCAAACTGCGCCGGCTCGCCGCCCAGCGCAATGGATTCGAGCGTCAAACCAGCCGCTTCCATGCGCGCACCGTCCAGACCGAGTGCAAACGGACTGAGCGCCTGCACTTCGGCTTCCTGCGCCTTCTGCAAAATGAACATCGTCTCGAACAACGGCGGACGGCTCGAGTCGCGTTGTATGCCGAGCCGTTTCGCAAGCAGGGCGGGCGGGTAATCCTGATGTTCGAACGCACCAAGCGTCGTCCGCCGAACGCGCGCGAGAAATTCGTTGAACGTCGGGTTGCCGGAAAAATCCGCCTTGAGCGGAATCGGGTTGATGAAATAACCGACCAAGCCCGCCAGTTCGGCGTGGCTGCGCCCGGCGGTCACCGAGCCGACCAGAAATTTCTCCTGATTTGCATAGCGATACAGAAGCGTCTGGAACGCCGCAAGCAGGGTCATGAACATCGTCGCGCCCTGCTCCTGCGCCAGCGACTTCACCTTCGCGCACAACTCCGCATCCATGAACAGATGACGCGAGTCGCCGCGATAGGTTTGCAGCGCCGAACGCGGACGATCCGTCGGCAGGTTCAACGCGGGCAGTTCGCCTGCAAGTTCATCGCGCCAATACTCCCACAAGCGCTCCCCCGCCGCGCCTGTCAACATCTCATTCTGCCAGCGGACGAAATCCGAATAACACGCTTGCAGCGGCGGGAGCGAAATCGTCCCGCCGGATTTATTCGCTTCGTAAAGCGCCAGCGTCTCGCGCGCCAGCACCGTCATGGACCAAAAGTCGGTGATGATGTGGTCCATCGCAAGCAGGAGCACATGCTCCGATTTTGTTCTGAACAAGACCGCGCGCCAAACCGGTCCATGTTCCAAATCGAACGGACAGTGGGCTTCGGCGGTCAACCGCCCGCGCAGGCCGGCTTCGTCCCAATCGGAAACGTCTTCGATTTTGAACGCCCCCGTCATCGAATCATGCACGCGCTGAACCGGCTCGCCCGCCGCAACATGGAACGTGCTTCGCAGCGTCTCATGCCGCCCGGTCAATTGCGCAAAGGCGCGCTCGAGCGCAGTTACATCCAATGCGCCGCGAATGCGAATCGCGCCCGCCACGTTGAACGAAATATCCTCCGGCAGCAGTTCATGCAGGAACCATAACGCCTGCTGACCGTATGAAAGCGGACTTTCATCCGACTCATGGCTGGAGATGACGAGCCGCGCTTCATTCGGGACTTCGGGCGAATCCAGCCCATTGAGCGCTTCCACAGCGAGACCGGAGATGGTCGGTCCCTGCAGGAGGCTGGCAACAGACAGGTTCACGCCAAATGTTCTTTCGAGCGAATTCTTGAGTTCCATCGCCATGAGCGAATCGAGCCCCAGCGTGTCGAGCGGCTGGACGAGGCTCAGCCGGGATGGTTCCATGCCCAGAATGCGCGCGGTTTGCTTTTGCAGGTAATCTTCCAGAAGTCTTTGGCGCTGGTTTGGTTCGGCATTCAGCAAAGCCGAACGATCCAGCCCCGTGACCGGGGTTCGCGCGGACTGCGGCTTGTGATTATTGTTATTTCCGTTCTTGCGCTGTGGAACGTCTTTTGACGGCACAGGCGCAATCGTTACAGCGGAGTCAACGTTTTTATTCGACGGCTCCAGCCAGTAACGCTGACGGTCAAAGGGATAATTCGGCAGGGATACTTTGCGGCGGGCATAGCCGGCATCGAAGCCAGCCCAGTCAATGCCCGCGCCCTGGAGGTAGAGTTTGCCGAGGCTCTCCAAAAGGGTTTGCCAATCGTCCTGGTTTTGCCGCAGCGATGGCAGCCACGCGGACTGCGACTCCGGCAGGCAGCGTTTGCCTATGCCGAGCAAAACCGGGCTGGGACCAATTTCAATGAAGGCGTCAATTCCAAGCGCGGCGAGGGAAGACATGCCCGCCGAGAACTTCACTTCCGCGCGGATGTGCTTGCGCCAGTAACGCGCATCCGGCGTTTGAGAGAGAATTGCGCCGCTGAGATTTGAAACAAGGGAAATGCGAGGGTCAGAGAATTGAATGCGTTTTGCAAACGCTTCAAATTCATCCAGGATCGAATCCATCAGCGGGGAATGAAAGGCGTGCGAAACCGCCAACGGCTTGGAGGAAATCCCCTGTCGAGATAAAACTTCCAGCGCGGCTTGAAGCGCGGATCGTTCGCCGGAGATGACAGTGTTATCGGGTCCGTTTGTGGCGGCGATGGAGACTTTATCCCGATATGGCTTCACGGCTTCGGCAACACGGGATTCATCCGCAAAGACTGCTGCCATCGTCCCGTCATGCAGAAGCGCGCCCATCAGGCGCGCGCGCTCGGCGATGAGGCGCAGACCGTCTTCGAGGGTGAATACACCGGCAATACACGCGGCGGCATACTCGCCCGCGCTGTGACCGAGCGCCGCGTACGGTGTGATGCCCCACGAAAGCCACATCTGCGCGAGCGCGTATTCGAGGGCAAAGAGCGCAGGCTGGGTGTATTGGGTTTGATGGATTGCATCGCTTTCAGAAAAAAGTATCTCGAACAACGGACGGTCAAGGATGGAATCGAGAATCTTTGCGCAATCGTCGAGCGCGCTGCGGAAGACCGGCTGTGTTTCGTACAACCGCCTGCCCATGCCGGGATATTGCGAGCCTTGTCCCGTAAAGAGAAGAGCGATCTTTGGCTGCACGCCCGGTTTGACGGCTGCGATCTCCGGGTTTTCCAGTTTGTTTTTCAGTTCATCGAGCGAAGCGGCTGGGATGGCAAGACGATATTCAAAATGCGTACGGGTGGTGTTGGCGGTAAAGGCGAGGCTTGGTAATTCGTAATTCGTAATTCGTAACAAGTCGTGAAGCGACTGGGAGAATTCGAGAAGGGCGTTTTCTGATTTGGCGGAGAGTGTGAGGAGATGGCGCGGGCGTTCGATCTTATGGAGTCCAGGAGTTTGCCCCCGGTTTTCGGGCAGCAAGCCGTCCGACTCCAAAGGCGGGTCGGAAATGACGACATGCGCGTTCGTGCCGCCGAAGCCAAAGGAACTGATGCCTGCAAAGCGCGGTTGGTCACGGCGTTTCCACGGGCGAAGATAGGTTCCGATCTCGAGGCGCGAGTCTTCAATGGAAAGATACGGGTTGATCTCCCTGACGTGCAAATGCGGCGGGATGGCTTCATGCTGCAAAGCAAGCACGGTCTTTATCAAGCCTGCAATGCCCGCCGCCGATTCCAAATGCCCGATGTTGGTTTTCACCGAGCCGACCAAAACCCTGCCGTTCGATTCGCCGTCGTCGAGGACGGCGCGGAGCGAGGCGATTTCAATCGGGTCGCCAAGCGGCGTGCCTGTGCCGTGCGCTTCGACATAACCGATTTGATGCGGCGTCACTTGCGCATCGTTTAATGCCCGGCGAAGCACATCCTGTTGGGCGAGCCCGTTCGGGGCGGTCAAGCCGTTGCTGCGCCCATCCTGATTCACCGCCGAGCCGCGAATCAAGGCAAGGATGGTATCGCCGTCGCGCAAGGCATCCGATAACCGTTTGAGGACGATGACCCCGCAGCCTTCGCCGCGCACGTAGCCGTCTGCGCCGGCATCAAAGGTTTTGCAGCGTCCGTCTGGCGAGAGCATGCGCGCCTGTGAAAAAGTGATGGTCAATTCGGGTGTGAGGATGAGGTTCACGCCGCCCGCCAACGCCAGGTCCGATTCGCCGCTGCGGAGGCTCTGACACGCCAGATGCGCCGCCACCAACGACGAGGAGCAGGCTGTATCCACCGCCATGCTTGGTCCGCGCAGGTCAAAGAAATAAGAAAGGCGGTTCGCGGCGATGCTGTGCGCGTTGCCTGTCCCGGCGTAAGCGTCTATCCGTTCGGGGTCGTCGAATTGCAGGCGCGAGTAGTCGTAACTGCTGATGCCCATGAACACGCCCGTTCTCGTCCCTGCCAGCGTATGCGGCGGGATGAAGGCGTTCTCCAACGCCTCCCAACTGACTTCGAGCAGGAGCCGCTGCTGCGGGTCCATGCGGGCGGCTTCGCGCGGGGAGATGCCGAAGAACGCCGGGTCGAACAAGTCCACGTCATCGAGGAAGCCGCCCCAGCGGGACGTAACCTTTCCCGGCGCGGCGGACTCGGAGTGGAGCGCGTCCGCATCCCAGCGGTCGGCGGGGACTTCGCGGATGGCGTCCACGCCTTTCTTTAATAGGTCCCAAAACTCTTTTGGATTGCGCGCGCCCGGAAAGCGGCAGCTCAAGCCGATGATGGCAATCGGCTCCTTCACGAATTGCGAAGCGGGTTGAAGCGCTTCCGGTTTTGCGTCTTTTTGCCGGGTCGGAGCGGCGCCGTTGGCGAGATATTTCGCCAGCGACTCGATGGTCGGATAATCCCAGGCGAGTGTGGGGGAAAGTTTGCGGTTGAGAAAAATCTCCAGATCGCCGGTGAGGCTGACGGCTTGCACCGACCCAAGCCCGTAATAGGTGAATGGCTGGCGCGGGTCAATGGAGGTCGCGTCCGTTTCGAGCATGGAAGCGATACGGCTCACCAGCCAGGATTGAATCTCCACCGGCGAAATCTTCGCCTCACCGCCCCGCTGATTCGCTGACTCGCTGACTCGCCGCCTCGCTGACTCGCTGACTCGCCGCCTCGCTGACTCGCCGCCTCGCTGATTCGCACCGCTCCTCCATTCCCCCACCACTTCCAACTCACCACTCAAAAACGCGGATTTGCACGCGCGGCGCTGAATCTTTCCGCTGGAAGTCTTGGGGATGCTCATCGGCTTGACGAGTGCGATAGCGAAGACTTGCAGGTCGTGCTTTTCGGAGACTGCCTGGCGAATGGCGGAAGCGACCTCATGGACATCCGCATTTCTGCCCTGACGTGTGACCTCCTGAACGATGACGAGTTTTTCCCTGCCTTCATCGGTCACGGAAAACGCCGCGCCGCCGCCCGCCTGCAAAGCGGCATGGGAAGATTCGACGGTCAGTTCGATATCCTGCGGGTAATGATTGCTGCCGTGAATGATGATGAGGTCTTTGAGCCGCCCGGTGACGAAGAGTTCGTCGTTGTACAGAAAGCCCAGATCGCCGGTTCGCAGGAACGGACCTTCGCCTGTATCCGCAAGGCGGGCATGGAAGTGACTCTCGGTTTCCTCTGCCAGGTCCCAATATCCCTGCGCCACGCTCGGACCGGAGATCCAAATCTCACCCACTTGATCCGGCGCGCAGCGTTCCAACGTGTGCGGGTTGGCAATGACGATTTTCTGGTCAATGATGGCTTTGCCGCAGTTGACCATCGTCAACGCATTGGCGTCGTTCGGAGCAATTTCCACGACACGGTCGCGCTCAAGGGATTTGCGGTCAACGGTGAGGTAACGCGGCTCGGCGGGACCGATGCCGCCGGAGACGAGCAGCGTGCTTTCCGCCATCCCAAAACAAGGGTAGAACGAACTCTTTCGGAAGCCGCAGCGCTCAAAGGTCCGGGCGAAGCGCTCGAGCGTTTCAGGGCGAATCGGCTCGGCTCCGCAGAATGCCAGCGACCATGAACTCAAGTCCAGGGTATCAATCTGTTCGGGAGTGATCTTGTCAACGCATAAATCGTAAGCGAAGTTGGGCGCGCCGCTGGTGGTGCCCTTGTAGCGGCTGATGGCATCGAGCCAGCGAAACGGACGCTGCAAAAACGAAACCGGCGACATCAACGTCGAAGGTCCGTTCACGTACATCGGCTCGAGGATGCCGCCGATGAGCCCCATATCGTGATAACTCGGCAGCCAGAAAACGCCCGAAGCAGTTTCATCAATTTGAAACCCGTGACGGATGGCTTTCAGGTTGTGCATCAGGTTGCCGTGCGTGAGCATCACGCCTTTGGGCTGGCTGGTGGAACCGGATGTATATTGAAGGAACGCCAGCGTGTCCGCCGAAATATCCGGGCGGCGCCAATCCGCCTCCAACCCCGCCGGAGTTTCATCGCTGTTCAACCAGTGCAATGCCTTCAGATCGGGCGCATGCTCGAAGCGCTGCTCGATGTTGTGCAGGATGGCGGAGGTTGTGATGGCAAACGCCGCTTTGGAATCCGCGACGATGGATTGGATGCGCGGCACGGGACGGTTCAAACGCGGCGGATAGGCGGGAACGGCGGTCACACCGGCATACAGACAGCCGAAAAAGGATGCGATGTAATCCAAGCCTGGCGGGTAAAGTAGAAGTGCGCGCGCGCCCCATGCTCCAAAACTTTCCAGCCATGAAGCGATGGCGCGCGCGCGGCGATCCAATTCTCCATACGTGATCGTGACCACCACCGAATCGTCATCCTGGATGAAGCGATACGCCAGGCGATGCGGCTGTTGCTGCGCCCTTGTTTGCAGGAGGTCCAGTAATGTGTTGAGCGATGACGGGGGAACGGATGGTACCAGGTGAGACGGATTATTCATGATAATTTCTACCTAGTTTGTACGATAATATTTTTTAGTTATAACACAAAAGCCCCTGCAAGACAGCCGCCGTGCCTGCGATGTTTGTACTAATACGCACTTGCATTGCAGCACCCATGACTTTTGGACGATGTTGCATCGGATGCGATTCTTGACATGCGTTCTTCTAAAAAGGTATAATTTTTATCATTATTGTACGATTAACAGCATTCATCGAATTGTCCAGCGGGGATCGTTCCTGAATACAACCTGCTTGCGTCGAGATTTGTGCAAGCCATCGGCGCCTTTGGATCTTCAACATAGGAAAAAGCCCGTGGACCCTTCAAGCAATTTCAAGTTGACCCTGATCAACAGCCAAAGCAGCAGTCCGCCCAGGGAATTCGAGTTGATCAAGTCGGAAATCATCGTCGGGCGCGACGACGGCGTGGATATTCCCATCCCCGCCCCGGCTGTATCGCGCCGTCATATTCGTTTGATGATGGAAGGCGAGGGATACGTCATCGAAGACCTGGGAAGCAGCAACGGTACGTTCCTCAACGGGGAAAGATTGAGGGAAAGGAAAGCGCTCAAATCGGGGGATGAAATCCGGCTGGGACAAGCCATTACTCTTGTTTACAAGGCACCTGTAACCGAATCCGATAAAACCGCCGTGCGGGCTGCGCCTGCCAAGCCAGCCCAGCCGATTCATTTGATGCAGACGGTCATAGGCGAGGAACCGCCGCTTCGCGCGAACCTCGATGCGGGTCCGCCGCGGCTGGTCGTTACCATCGCCGGGGAAAAACAACAAACGCACACATTGACAAGCCAGGTGATCACCATTGGGCGCGTGGAGGGGAACGACATCGTCATCCCTTCGCCGATTGTGTCGAGCCGTCATGCCAGGCTGGAAAAGACCGATGGCGGGTACAGGCTCACCGTCCTGCCTGATGCGAAAAACCCGGTTCTCTTCGAGGGACGCCCGTTGGAAGGTCCGCGAATTTTACGTCACGGCGATATGCTTCGTCTGGGCAGCCTCGACCCCGGCATGATGGTCACCATGACCTACAGCGTGCCCGGCGAAGCGGCGCAGGAACTCGAACAGGAAATCGTTTTCGGCGCGAAGACCCTCATCCAAATCGGGCGCGACCCCGGCAACGACGTGGTCATCTCTTCGCCCAACGTCTCGCGCTTCCATGCGCAGGTCGAGCGGGTCGGTCAACGCTATCGTGTGGAGGATCTACGCAGTTCCAACGGGACGTTCGTCAACGGAGAACGCATCGAAGGTTCGGTGTGGCTCAAACCCGAAGACACCATTCGCATCGGTCAATACCGCTTTGTGATGGGCAGGGACCAGCTCGTCAAATACGACGACAGCAACGGCTTGAGGGTGGATGCGATCAACCTGAACAAGTGGGTGCGGAAAGACCTCAACATCCTTCAGAACATTTCCGTCTCGTTCAAACCCAGGGAGTTCATCGTCGTCGTCGGTCAGAGCGGCGGCGGCAAATCCACGTTCGTGGATGCGGTGGCGGGTTATCGCCCGGCGACGCCTCCCTCCCGTGTGCTGGTCAACGACATTGACATCTACGCCAACTTCGACGCCATCCGCAACGACATCGGCTTCGTCCCGCAGAAAGACATCATCCACATGGAGTTGACGGTCTACCAGGCGCTGGATTACGCCGCGCAGCTGCGCATGCCCGCCGATACGTCGCCGGAGGAGCGGTACAGGCGCGTGATGGAGGTGCTGGCAGACCTCGACCTCACCCACCGCAAGGACGTCCAAATCAGCGGGCTGAGCGGCGGACAGCAGAAGCGCGTCTCGATTGGCGTTGAGTTGATCACCAAACCGGGGCTTTTCTTCCTCGACGAGCCGACCTCGGGTCTCGACCCCGGGACGGAAACTGCCCTGATGCAGTTGATGCGCCGCCTCGCCGACCAGGGACGCACCATCGTCCTGATCACCCATGCCACGAAAAACGTGATGCTGGCGGATAAAGTCATCTTCCTGGCGCGCGGCGGGTATCTCGCCTGGTTCGGTCCGCCGGATGAAGCGCTGGCGTACTTCGACCAATACCGCTCGGAGCGCGACCGCCGGACAGGCAGGATCGAATTCGACGAAATCTACGCCATCCTGGACGACCCCAGCAAAGGCAAAGCCGAAGACTGGGCAAGGCGGTACCGGGAAAGCAAAGCGTACATGAACTACGTCGCCCTGCCGCTCAAGGACAAGTTCGCGCCCGAAAGAGCGCCGACCATTCCCGAACCGAAAAGAATGCCGCCGAAAGCAAAAGCCGCCTCCAGAGGACAGGTCTCCGCGTTTCGGCAGTTCATCATCCTTTCGGCTCGCAACCTGAAAATCCTCACCCGCGACCGCTTTGCGTTGGGTTTGATGCTCGCCACCGCGCCGCTGGTCAGCCTGCTGGATGTGATCCTTTCGCTCGTGATGGGGAGAAACCCGTTCAGTTTCAACGAAGGCGACATGGCGCAGGTCTTGATCACGACCTTCCTGCTCACCATTTACGGAATCATGGTGGGCGGCATTTCGCAGATGCGCGAGATCGTCAAGGAAGCCGATATTTACAAACGCGAGAGGCTGGTCAATTTAAAGATTTTGCCGTATGTGATGTCGAAGATCTGGGTGGCGGCGCTGCTTGCCTTCTACCAGGCGGCAGCATACACGATCGTGCATTACCTCGCTTTCGACATGCCCGGCGGCGTGCTGGAGTTCATCCAGGTGTATATCACGATGGTGCTGGCGACCCTCGCCGGGATGATGCTTGGGCTCTTCGCCTCCGCGCTCGCGCCGAACGCAAGTTCAGCCCCGTTGATGGTCATCATGCTGATGCTTCCGCAGATCGTGCTGGCGGGCGCGTTGATTCCTGTTCCCGGTTTCATCAGCGCGCCGATCTCCGCCCGCTGGGCGTTCGAAGCGCTGATAGGAATCACGGGTCCGGGCTCGGATGTGGCGGCGGACGTCTGCTGGGCGCTCCCGCCGGACGTGCGCAACGCCATGACATTGGAGGACAAACTCAACACCGGCTGCCGGTGCATGGGCGTGAACATGCTCAAGGAGGAAAGCTGCAATCACCCGGGCATCGGCAAGTTTGCGGTGTCATTGTCAGACCCGCCCCTGCCCGTTGAGCCT
>QMIW01000150.1 GCA_024434165.1 Chloroflexota bacterium
ATTTTACAAAAATACGCTCCCGGCGGCGTCCCCGCCGCCGAGGACGGCGGCATGAGCAGGAATTTGTTTTCTAAAAACTTATGACCGACTACTTAGAATAACGCAGAAATATCTCATGTCCCAAACCCGCAAACTCCGCGTATTTCTTTGTCACGCCTCGCAGGACAAGCCCGTTATCCGCGAGTTGTATCAGCGGCTCAGCGCCGAAGACTGGCTGAATCCCTGGCTGGATGAGGAGAAACTCCTGCCCGGACTGGGTGATTGCGTGCTGTCCTTGCGCTGAAGATCCATTCCGACCGAAAGCCTGCGCCTTATTTCGCCATTGCCTTTGGGTTGTTCCTGTTCCTGTTTGGAGTCAAGATGATGGTCAATTCCCTGAATTTTTTCTCACGGAATTGACCACTCCATCGTTCTTGCCGGAATTGCTTCGGCAATTTTGATATGGCTGGAATTGTAGAATGAGTTGAAACTTTCGATAATTGATGGTTGCGATGTGGTTTTTATGCAGTGTGGTGGATAAAAGTCGGAGACACCCGGCTTTACATTTACTTCCCCAACCTTCCCCGCTCTTCTTCAACGATGGCGGGTTCAAGTTTCTTGAACAGCGGACTCGGTTGATTCAACTTCTGTCCCGGCTTCAGGTTGCTGGGCTGCCAGTAGGGCAAGTTTCCAACTTGCCCCACACGGTAGCGTAACACCTTGTGCGTCCCAAGCGAATCGGTCACGTCCTCGGTGTATTGCTCGCCGAAGAGCGGGGTCTCGTAGCCGAAGAACCCGTGCAGGCGCTCGGAGGTGAAAGGCAGGAATGGCGCGAACATCACTTTCAAGGAATCAATTGCCCTCAACGCGGTGTAGATGGTTTTGGCGGCGGCGTCTTTGTCGGTCTTCACCGCGCTCCAGGGGGCTTGCACGTCGAGATATTGATTGACAGCGGTGGCGAGTTTCATCGTCTCGCCCAGGGCAGAGCGCAGGCGCACAGCTTCGAGTTCGGCGCCCACGGCGTTGAATCCAGCCTCGATGGCGGCAAGCAGTTCGAGGTCGGCGGAGCGAAGCGAGTTCGTATCCACATCCGGCACGCGGCCCTCCCAATGCTTATAACAGAACGAAAGCACGCGATTGGCGAGGTTGCCCCATGTCGCCACCAGTTCGTTGTTGTTGCGCGTCACGAACTCCGCCCAGTCCCAGTCGCTGTCCTTGCTTTCCGGCATGTTGACCGTCAGGTAATAGCGGATGGCGTCGGCGTCGTAGCGGGTGAGCGCGTCGCGTCCCCACACCGCCCAATTGCGCGAGCCGCTGATCTTTTTCCCTTCGAGATTCATGAACTGGTTCGCCGGCACGTCGTACGGGAGCGTGAGCGGCTGTTCCTCATTGGCAAAGATTTTCAGGAATTGACTTCCCGCGCCCATCAACTGTGCGGGCCACCAGGCGGCATGAAAGAAGATGTTGTCCTTGCCGATGAAGTAGAACTGCTTCGCGTCGGAATTGACCCACCACCCGCGCCACGCCTCTTTATTACCCGACAACTGACTCTGCTCGATGGCAGCGGAGAGATACCCGATGACCGCTTCGAACCAGACATAGATGCGTTTGCCTTGTTCGGTCCAGCCTTCGATGGGAATATCCACGCCCCAGTCGAGGTCGCGGGTGATGGCGCGCGGTTTGAGCCCTTCGCTTTCGATCTTGCGCAGCGACTCGCCGATGACCGTATCGCGCCAGTAGCTCTGCCGCGCGCGCAAAAAGTCCTTCACGTTCGGTTCGAGTTTCGAGAGGTCGAGATAAAAATGCTCGGTCTCGCGCAGTTCGAGTGCGCCGCCTTCTTTCGAGCGCGGATTGATCAACTTCTCTGGCTCGAGCACGTTACCGCAGTTGTCGCACTGGTCGGAACGCGCGCCTTCGTAACCGCAGATGTAGCAGGTCCCTTCCACGTAGCGGTCGGGGAGGAAGCGCTTGAGCGAAGGCGAATACCACTGCATGGATTTGCCGGTGTAAAGAAAGCCGTTTTCTTTGAGCGCCAGAAAGATGGTTTGCGAAACCTTGAAGTGATTCTCGGTGTGGGTGGTGGTGAACAGGTCGTAGGTGATGCCGTACCCCTGGAACAGTTCGAGGAAGCCGTCGTGATATTTTTTGTACACTTCCTCGACGGGCTTGCCTTCCTTGTCTGCCGCGAGGGTGACGGGCGTGCCGTGCGAATCCGTGCCGCTGACCATGAGGACGTTGTTCCCCTTCAGGCGGTGATAGCGCGCGACGATGTCACCGGGCAGGTGCGAGCCGGTGATGTTGCCCACATGGATTTCAGCATTGGCATAGGGCCAGGCGATGGCGATGAGTGCCATTCTGATGGCGGTATGCGCGATCAGCTTTATCGTCATTGAGCGTTTGCGCACTGCCGGGGTGGGGGACTTCTGATGCTCGAACTCAGGCAAATCTTTCGGGCTTTTGACGGCACGCCGGTGCTGCGTGGGGTTGATCTGACGGTGGCGCAGGGCGAGATTGTGTGCCTGTTGGGGCCAAGCGGTTGTGGCAAGACAACGCTGCTGCGTGTCGCTGCTGGTCTGGAACAGGCTGACAGTGGGGATGTCATTTACAACGGGCGGTCGATACTACATGTGCCTGTTCATGAACGCGATTTTGGCCTTATGTTCCAGGATTTTGCGCTGTTCCCGCACATGCGTGTGGCTGAAAATGTGGGCTTTGGCCTGAAGATGCGCCATGTACCCGATGCACAGACGCGCATTCAGGAAGTTATTCGCCTGGTTGGCCTTGAAGGATTCGAGCGACGTGAAGTTGGTCAGCTTTCCGGTGGAGAGAAACAGCGGGTGGCGCTGGCCCGCAGCCTGGCCCCACGACCGGGTTTGCTGATGCTGGATGAACCGCTGGGTTCGTTGGACGCGGCGCTGCGCAGCCGGCTGGTGGTAGAGCTGCGGGACATTATCAAATCGGTGGGGCTGACAACGCTGTATGTGACGCACGATCAGCAGGAAGCTTTTGCAGTGGCTGACCGCATCGCCCTGATGAACGCCGGGCGGATTGAGCAGATCGATACGCCTGAGACCATTTACCAGCAGCCAAATACGATTTTTAGCGCGCAGTTTCTGGGATTGAACAATATCATACCGGTGGAGCGTTATGAAGATGGGTTGGCGCATACAGCACTTGGTACATTTAAGATCGCCCATCC
>QMIW01000002.1 GCA_024434165.1 Chloroflexota bacterium
CCAATAGATTTTCTAGGTTCCCCGCCCAAAGCCCTCACCCTGCCCTCTCCCATCGGGAGAGGGGGAAGTCATCCCAGAAGATATAACCTTGTTTGGGGTAAGGGAAGCCTCTTGAAACCAAGGCAGCAACTCGGTTTTTTTACCTCGCTCAAGGCAGCGTCCTCGGCGGCGGGAGCATTTATACAAGAGGTCTACCTTTACTCCTATTTGACGGTAGAGAGTTTTTGTTTATTTCCGGTTTTGAACGTCTTTCGATGGACGGGGGAATGTCCGAGTTGTTCGATCTTCTTCCGATGCAGCAGCGTGCCGTATCCCTTGTGGCAGGCGAATTTGTATTCGGGGTAATCCTCGCCCAGTTTCAGCATCCATTCATCGCGCGCGGTTTTGGCGAGGATGGAGGCGCTGGCGATGCTCAGGGAACGCTGGTCGCCTTTGACGATGGCGGCTTGGGGTATATCCAGTTCGGGGAGTTCGAGGCGGAAATCGGTCAGCAAAAATTCGGGGAGGAGGGGCAGGGCTTCCAGCGCGCGGCTCGCGGCAAGACGGGTGGCTGATACGATGCCAAGCGAGTCTATTTCCTGGGCGAGGGCGAAGCCGATGCCCCAGGCAAGGGAGGTCTCCTTGATGAGCGGCGCAAGCCGGGTCCGCTCGCGGGGAGTCATCTGCTTGGAGTCGCGCACCCCGCTCAAAGTCCGAAGAAGATGCGGGTGGTCGCGGGGCAGAATCACCGCGCCCACACAGACCGGTCCGGCGAGCGCGCCGCGTCCGGCTTCGTCCAGTCCGGCTATGTATTTGCAGGCGCTCCAGAGGTCTGATTCGTAGGAGAGGTCAGGGCTGGAGGTCATACCTTCCGCGCAGGGCGTTGAGGTGAATGCGGAAGATGTCGCCGATCATGCGCAGGGCGTCGCGCACCGCGCTGACTTTGCTGTCTGCATCGAAGTACCATTGGATCGGCACCTCCCGGATGCGCAGTTTTTTGCGGCGGGCGAGGTACAGGATTTCGATGTCGAACGACCAGCCCATGAGGGTTTGCTGGCGAAAGAGCGCTTCGCCCACCCCGGCGCGAAAGCATTTGAAGCCGCATTGGGTGTCGTTCAAGCCGGGCAGAATCGAAAGGCGGATGGCGAGGTTGATGGCGCGCCCGCCCAGGTGACGATAGGAAGGTTCGTTGTAGCGGATGGCGCCCGGCGCTTCGCGCGAGCCGATGGCGATATCGAAGTCGTTGAGAGCGGGGGGGAGAAATTTGGGAAGTTCTTCGATGGGCATCGAGAGGTCGGCATCGCATAGAAAGCGATATTCGCCGCGCGCCGAGAGCATTCCACGCCGGACGGCGTTGCCCTTGCCGCGCCGTTCCTCGCGCAATACAGTCAGGTGCGGATGACGCCCCGCGAATTCCTGCGCGATCTCGAACGTGCGGTCTGAACTGCCGTTTTCGACCACGATGATTTCGTACGTGAAGTTTTGCGTTTCGAGGAACCGGATGACCCGCTCCAGGCTGCGCGGCAGGCGGCTCTCTTCGTTATGAGCCGGGATGATGATGGATAGGAATGGTGTGTTCAAACGGCTTGTTTTATTGATTGAAGAGGAATAGGATGACTACGCCCGCGGCGAGGACACAACATTCGACCAGCGCCATGCCAACCAGCAGGAAGACCTGGGCGTTGGTCAACCTTCCCCGCTTTTTTGCCGGCGAAACTGCGTTGGGACGGGGGCGGGCCGGGCTGGTCTCGCGGGTTGCCGACGGAGTGGCGCCCTCTTCTTCCTTGAATTCAAACCCAAATTCGGAGGGGTTGAATTCACCGGCGGTTTCGGAGGCGTTGAAGATCGCCTGCGCGCGTGAGACCGATTGGTCTGCCTGGATGGGCACCTCGGCTTCCAGTTCCTCCGGCGTTTTCGGCGTTACGATGCGGTCGCCGAGCGCGTAGATTGTGTCGGTCCGCAGTTTGGGGGGCATCTGCATGACCGCGTTCGCAAACTGCTTGATGGCGTCGCTGCGCACCACGCGCACGATGGGGCGCAGGGATTCGATCTGCGCTCCCGGGTCGCTGGCGATCAGCACAGACTCCACCGGCACGGGCAGTTGGATGCGCTGCCGTTCGAGGTATTTCTGGAAGGCGCGCGTCAGTTTGGAGATCAGGTCAATCAGATTGCGCCGCGCAGGCACGGGGACGCCGTTGTTGATGAGGGTGTTCCACTCCGTGCCTTTCGCTTCGAAATGACCCTTGACCGGCGACACCAAAATGACGGAGATCGAACCCGAGGCAATCAGCACCAGCGGAATTACGATCTCGCTGTTGGGCAGGGTAAAGTTGCGAATCAGCACATACCCCTTGTCCAGGTGGCGGTCCAGCTGCGGGATGACTTTCTTCTGGGCTTCCAGTTCGGGATACCAGTTCATCCCGTATTTCAGCGTGCCTTGAATGCGGGCAATGATGTTGATATTGCCGTTCGCGTCCTGGAAAGGGGTTTTGTCTATGATTCTCATGAGGTTTTAGAAGAGGGGCGCGTCCTCGATCAGGTCGCGGTCGGCATCTTCGCGCGTGGCGATGACCTCGCGCCCGTTCGACGCGACCAGCAGGACGGGTTTTGAAACGTCGAACGTACCTGCCAGCAGGTCCTTCCGCGAGCCGGTGACGATGGTTTTGCCTTTTTGCAGGCGCTCCAGCAGGGATTTGCGGTCCCACAACTGGCTGTCTGAGAAAGTTGCACCCCGCCGCTCGAAAACGCGAACGAATGAAATTTGTCCGTTTTTATAGCGGACTGCTTCGATAACGCCGTCGAATTTTTTTGCCATGTTTCTTCCTCTGGGGATATTTTAACACAACCGTTAAACGAAAAGACACGAGTCACGAAAATGCAACTCCGTGCCTTTGCCGTGTTTTTGAATTGGACAGACTGTCGGGGCGGGGAATTTTGCCCTATATCTTCACGTCGTTGGACGCTAATCGGGTGGAGCGTATCCAATATCCAAAAGATATCGTCCAATACCGCGCGCCTTGATTTTCCGTTCGTGAAGCATTGCATCTGAGCGGTTTTCGAATGATTCGACGTGAATCAATTCCCATGGCGCACCCGCACGCGTGGATTTCGACTTTCCCGCGTTATGTTCTTGCAGGCGTCTCTCTACATCTTCCGTTGACCCTGCATAGTATCGCTGCAGGCGATGGCTGCGGAGAATATATACGTAAATCAAGTCGGGGCGATAGGATTCGAACCTACGACCTCTTGCTCCCAAAGCAAGCGCGCTAACCGGACTGCGCCACGCCCCGATATATCTTGAAAGATCACATTCACTGGTGCACGACGCAATCGTCAATGCACCCTGATGGATTCGAACCGGGGACCTTGGCGCCACAGCGCCACGCGCCAACCGGGTTGCGCTACGCCCCGTTGCGATAAGCGTGCCGAGTATAATGCGGAGGATGAACCCCCGTCAAGCAGTTCTCATCACAGCCCTGTTCGCGCTTCTTTTCGGACTTTCAGCCTGTTCCGACCCACAAGAAATTATCCCCACTCCAAGCGTGACCGTCCCCCCGCCCAGCCCGACGGTCACATTGACTCCCAGTCCAATTCCCCTCACTGTCACACCCACCCCGCTGACCTGCCTCACCCAGCCCGGCAGGGTCGAGCAGGGAGCGGTCTCCACCACCGAACCGCCGCAGGATTTTCTCATTTACCTTCCGCCCTGTTACTCCGAACTGACTGACCAGCGGTATCCCGTCCTCTACCTGCTTCACGGACAGACCTACACCCAGGATCAGTGGGTGAGACTGGGCGCGCCGCAAATTGCCGACCGGATGATTCTTTCGGGTGAAAACCAACCCTTCATCATCGTCTTTCCCGATGACCGCCACTGGAACCTGAACGCCGGCGCCGGGTTCGGCGACCGCCTCGTCAATGCCCTCGTCCCGTTCGTGGATGCGAATTACCGCACCATTGCAGACCGCGACCACCGCGCCCTGGGCGGTCTCTCGCGCGGCGGCGGCTGGGCGGTACAGCTTGGCTTTCAGCGCGTGGATTTGTTCGGCTCGCTGGGGCTGCACTCGCCGGGCATCTTCAAGGAGGACGCTCCTTCCATCGAGCGCTTGATTCGCGGAATCCCGGAAGAGTCCCGCCCGCGCTTGTGGCTGGATGTGGGAGATAACGATCGGGAGCAGGAAAGTGTCATTCAATTTGAAGAGATGCTCGCGCGCATCGGGTATATCCACGAGTTTCACTTGTTTTCCGGCGACCACTCCGAGGCATATTGGGCGGCGCACGTCGGCGATTATTTACGCTGGTACGCCGAAGCATGGCATCAGGAGCCGGGGGAGCAGTAAGATATAATTTCCAAAAATCATTCCAGGAGCAGAAATGAACATTTTCGTCACGGGCGGAGCGGGCTACATCGGCTCCGCCACTGCAGCAGCGCTTATCCAGGCGGGACACACCGTCACCGTTTACGACTCCCTCGCCACCGGGCATCGCGCCGCGGTCCCGGCAGAGGCGGAATTCATCCACGCCTCGCTGGACGACACGCACGCCCTCGCCGAGGCATTGACCTCCAAAAAGTATGATGCGATCATGCACTTTGCCGCTTTCATCGAAGCGGGCGAAAGCATGAAGGACCCCGGCAGGTTCTTTCGCAATAACTTCGGCAACTCCCTGCAATTGATGGAAACCGCCGTCCGCGCGGGCGTGCGGAAATTTGTCTTTTCTTCCACGGCGGCGGTGTACCAATCCAGCGACGAGCCGCTGACCGAAGATTCCCCGCTCGGACCGACCAATGTATACGGTCACACAAAACTAATGACCGAGCAGGCGCTGGAATGGTACCGCGGCATCTTTGGCTTGCGTTACGCGGCGCTGCGTTACTTCAATGCCTGCGGCGCACTGCCCGGACGCGGCGAAGCTCACCAGCCCGAGTCGCATTTGATCCCGCGCGTGCTGCAGATTGCGCTCGGTCAGGCGGAAGCCGCCACGATCTACGGCACAGATTACCCCACGCCGGATGGAACCTGCATTCGCGATTACATTCACATTTCTGACCTGGTTTCGGCGCACATCCTTGCCCTCGATGCGCTCGACAAACGCGACAGGATGATTTACAACGTGGGCAGCGGCAACGGTTTTTCGGTAAGGGAAGTGATCGAAGCGGCGCGCAAGGTGACCGGTCATGCCATCCCTGCGATTGAATCTCCCCGCCGCCCCGGCGACCCGGCGCGTCTGGTCGCTTCACCGAAGCGCATCATCAACGAACTCGGCTGGCAGCCCAACCACACCAACTTACAGGATATTCTTTCCAGCGCGTGGGAGTGGCATAGATCGCACCCGAACGGGTACGAGAAATGAGCAAACCGGACGGTCAATATGAAGTGATCGTCCGGCTTTTATAACCCGAGCCTTGCTTCGAGAGCATCAATGACGCTTTTGGCTTCCGCCAGACCGGCATTGGTCAATTCCCGATAAACTTTGACGGCTTCGATCTTGTTGCCGCGTTTGAGAAATTCGATGATGCGGGGATCGGGGGCGTTGGGATTATCGCTGTATTCAATTCCCAGTCTTTTATAAAGAAAATCCAGACGGTCTTCCAACTCCGCCACGCGGGCACGCAGGTGAATCAGGTCCTGTTCGGTGGACATGGGTTCTTCTCCTTCAATGGATTAAATCTTAGAAAGTGTTTTGAAATTCGTTTATAACCACAGATGAACACAGATAAATTGGATTTAAAGCCCTTGAACTGGCATTTCCGTCAAAAATCAACGTTCATCCGCGTTTACACTTGCACCGAACGCAAGTGTGCGGTGTCTGTGGTGAATTTTGATTTATAAAACACTCTCTTACTGCCCGCAGGTGAAACGGTTTAACGCTTCATCGAAAAGCGGACGGGCGCTTTCCACGCTCGGTGTGTAAACCTTCCACGCAAAGACGCGGTCTCCGCACGTCCATGCGCCCACGCCCCCGGCGGGAAGCACGGCCGCAGCGGTGGTGGAGATGTCGTCGTACATCACGTTCATGCCGCGCACGAGAAACACTTCGGTATTGCCGGCGGGAGTATCGAGCGTGTCGTCGAGGAGGGTATCCATGAGGAAGCGCGGGTCGCTGGTGTTGGGCGCGATCTGCCATATCACCTGAATGAAGAGATTGTTGTTGAACGCCGCCAGCATCCCCTGGCTGTACGTGCTGGTGGCGGCGGGATTCTTCTGCGCGCTGATGTCGAAGAAGACCACGTCCACGGGGTGACCGATGCAGAATTGATACTCGCAGAACAAACCGGCAAGGCTGAAGGGGGTGGGCGTTGGGTAGGGGGTGGCAGGCGGTACCGGCGTGGGGGTTGGAAGCGCTGCGAGGGTTGCGGCAACCGCCTGTTGAATGATCGTGTTCGGATTGGGTGTGACCGTTTTCGGGGCGCACCCCGCCGCAAGAAACAGGAGCAGGCTCAGGGTCGTCAGAAGCGTTTGTCTTTTCATCCGGGAGATTATAAAAGGAATAATCGAAAAAGACCTGACAGGTTTTCGAAAACCTGTCAGGTCTTTACTTGCTATGGTTACTTTAATGTCCGCTTCCCGAAGTGGGGGTTCCATCAAATATTTCGGGATTGGGTTCGCCTTCCACCACGAGGTATCCGGCGAGACCGCGCTGCAGCCTGGAGAGGGCATGGTCAACGAGGATGAAATTGCCGGGCACTTCGAGATCGAACTCGACCATGGTTGCGCCGCCGGGCGGGACGAGGGTGGTTTGCACGTCGGTGAGCGGCGCGCCGGTGAGCGAGGCTTGGTCGTACACGCGGTCGAAGATTTCACCGATGACGTGGAAGGACGAAGTAAAGTTCGGTCCGCCAACGCCGAAGAAGATGCGCACGCTTTCGCCTACATTGGCTTTGAGCGGTTTCTGATCCACCAGGGCGTTCACCGCGCCGTTGAAGACGAAGTATTCGGGGTCTTCGTTCAGCAGTTTGGTGGTATCGGACATTTGATGTCCCTGTTCGCCGAATGCGCCTGCGGTGTAAAGTTCGCCCTGCATCACGTAGAACTCGCGGTCTACGGGGGGAAGTCCGCCTTCGGGTTCGACGAGGATCAGACCGTACATGCCGTTTGCGATGTGGTCTGCGACCATCGGCGTGGCGCAGTGATAGACGTATAAACCGGGATTGAGCGCCTTGGCGGTGAACGTGGTTTCCTCACCAGGCTTGGTCTGGGTCATCACCGCGCCTCCGCCCGGACCGGTGACCGCATGGAAATCCACGGAGTGATTCATAGTGCTGGAGGTGCTGTTCTTCATGTGGACTTCGATGGTATCGCCGACGCGCACACGGAAGAACGGACCCGGAACCTGACCGTTGAAGGTCCAGTAGGTGAAGGTGGTGCCATCTGCCAGTTGACCGTTAATTTCAATCGCTTCGAGGTCAATGCGGACGGTGGTCGGTTCGCGGTCGCCGATGGGACCCGGCAGGTCGGCGGGGTCACGCACGATGTCTGCGCCGCTGTTATCGGGTTCCTGGGGTGCGGTTATCGTGTCGCCGGCGGTTGTGCTTTCGGCGTATGCGCCTTCGGGCAGCCCGTTCAGATAAGTCACGATGGCATTGACTTCATCGGTTGTCAACGCTTCAGAGAAGGTGGCGGGCATTACGTTGGGCGCACAGGCGCCGGTGGGGCAGGAGGGTGAAAGGAACAGGTTCGGGTCGAGGATCGATTCGCGCAGGTATTCCTCGCTGGTGGCAGCCGTGCCTGTGTAGGCGTCGCTGCTGACGTGTTCCTCCGCCATCATCTTTGCATCGGAAAGGTCGGGACCCACCACGCCCACCGCGCCGGGGATTCCGGGAATAACGTGACAGCTTCCGCACGCGCCCTTTTGGAAGGCGGCAATCACGGCGGGGTCGCCATTGCTGGTTGTCGCGGCCGCCGGCATGGAGATTTCGCCCGATTCGGTTACGGTCAATTTTCCGCGCATGCCCAGTTCTGCATGATTGGAGACGCTGTCGTAGTATTCCATTTCTCCGTGAACTTCGGGTACGGTAAATGTGACCGAAGCCGCTTCGCCTTTTTCCTTGACGATGCCCGTGCTGGCGTTGACTTCGGGGAAGGTGATGTCGTGTTGTCCCATGCCGCCGTTGATCAGCGTGACGGTGATTCGCTCACCGGGTCTTGCGCTCAGCGTGGGATTGGCGATCCCGTTGATTTCATCGCTGACGCCCAAAAAGATCAGGTTGCCGTCTCTCAGGTCGGTCGTCAGCACGTATTCTCTGTCAACAGGTTGAAAATTTCCACCTGCGCAGGCGGCGATGAGGATGCCCAGCAGGATGAGCAAAATGGGAAGTTTAAAGTTTGGTTTCATTCTGAACTCCTTTTTAAATTTGAACGACTAAATCTTTCGCTTCTTCCAGAAACTTCTTCTCGTCAAGTTGATATGCCTTGACGACATCGCCCAGCGTGCAAAACCGCGCAAACCCACAGCCTGCGCACGCCGTGCGCCAGTCCAGAAAAAAGCGGATGGCTTTGGGGGTGGATTTCAAAACAGCTTCCACATGGGTTTTGGAAATCTCGGAAAAATCGTTCGTCATAAGTACAGAATATCGCAATCTTCCCAGCCTGTCTTTGCGCTAGCGCAAATTATCACAAATGAAAAGTCCACCTCATTTTTCGAGCCCCTCCGCGATTCGCACCAAATCGTGCGGCTTGAGCACGGTGATTTTCTCCCTGCCGGTTTCGAGAATGCCCTTCCGCTCCCAGTCGCTGAAGAGGCGGCTGACCGTGTACAGCGTGGTGCCGGTCATCTCTGCAACCTCCTGCCGGGAGAAGGTGAGTTCGCTGCCCGCCTCTTTTCTGGGCCCTTCGCCCGGCTCAGGACGGCGCCTGATGCCTGTCTGCCCCGCCAGGCGGATCAGTGCGTTCGCCACTCTCTGCTCCACTTTTTCGGTGGCGAGTTCGCGGTAGCGCGCCTGCATTTCCTGAATGTAGGAGGTCATCAGATTCATCAAGCCAAAGGAAAGATAGGGACGGGTCTGCATCATCGAGCGCAGAAAGGCGCTCTGAATGGCGAGCGCGGTGCTGTCTTCCAGCGCCTGGGCGGTGGCGGGGTAGGCGGCTCCGTTTGAGCGGACAGCCCCGAGCGCGCCGAACATCTGCCAGGGGTAAATCGTCCGCAGGTTGACCTGCTGTCCGCTGGGATTCGACTGGGTCAATTTGACCTGTCCGCTGGTGAGCACGTACAGGTAAACGGCTTCGTCGCCCTGCAAAAATAAGAAACCTCCTTCCTCGATGGAGCGAAGAATGCTGTTTTTCAGAATCAGGTCCAGGTCGTCTTCGGGAGCGTGTTGAAAAACTTCAACCTGTTTCAAGTCTTTCGATGAAATGTCCATACGATTATTTTACACCCTAAAGCGATGACATTTATCCACTTGACAGGGCGCGGGGAGGTGCTGTATATTTCGCTAGCCCCACCCCCCTGGGGGGGGTAAGAGCAAGGCGATATGCCGTTTCTTAGAACTAGAGGTAACCATGGACAATGAAAGCACGCTCAGAAGACTGAAGACCGTCGAAGGACACCTGCGCGGGGTCATCCGCATGGTGGAAGAAGACGCTTATTGTATTGACGTCATCCGTCAGATTCAGGCAATCGAAGCCGCCTTGAACAAGGTCAGCGCGCAGATCCTTGAAGGACACCTGAACTCCTGTGTCACGACCGCCATTCAGGGCAATGATAAGAAGGAACGTGAACGGGTGCTGAAGGAAATTACTGAAGTGTTCGAAATGTCCACGAAAGTTTAGCCAATGCTCATGGCGGCGGCTTGAGCTTTTGGCAAATGTTCAAGATGGCTGCGAAAGTTAAATTCTTTTAGGAGTTGATAAACATGTTGCTCAAGAAAGTTTTACCCGTTTTTCTAGCGGTTCTCCTTTCCGCGTGTGCAGGCGGATCGGCGCCGACCAAGGTCACCGTGACCATGAGTGAGTTTGCCTTCGAACCAGCCAGCATCACGGTAACGGCGGGGCAGCCGGTGGAGATCACGCTGGTGAACGAAGGTGCGATCGAGCACGATTTCGCGATTGAAGTTATTCCGGTGGAAGACGTTTCAACGGAAGGCTCGATGAGCGGGCATGACGAGTCCGGCCAGCATTCGGAGTTCGATGTGCATACCGCCACCGGACCCGGTGAAACGAGCGTCCTGCGCTTTACGCCCACCCAGCCCGGTACCTATAAAATCATCTGCTCTGTTCCCGGTCATCTCGATGCCGGTATGACGGGCGAGTTAATCGTCAAATAAAAAACAATTTCTAAGGAGAAAAACTCATGACCACAGTAACTTATTCCGTTCCCGCGATCCATTGCGGACATTGCACCCACACCATCGAAATGGAAGTGGGCGAGTTGCAGGGCGTCCAGTCCGTGAAGGCAGATGAAGCCACCAAGAAAGTGACGATCACCTTCGATGCCCCTGCCGATGAAGCGAAGATCAAGGCGTTGCTCGCCGAGATCAATTACCCTGCCGAAGGTTTGCTTACTTTGTAATTTCTTTAAACACGAAGGACACAAAGCCTACGAAGGGGAACGAATTAAAAACATTATCTCTTCTCCCTCCTTTGTGTCCTTCGTGCCCTTTGTGTTTGAAAGGTTTTTGAATGACCGATACCAAACAACTCACCCTCCCCATCACCGGCATGACCTGCGCCAACTGCGTTGCCACGGTGGAGCGCAATTTGAAGAAACTCGATGGCGTGGACAATGCCGTGGTAAACCTTTCTTCGGAACGCGCCACCGTGGATTTCGACGCCTCCAAACTCGGGCTGACCGATTTCATCGCCCGCGTCAACCGCGCCGGGTACGGGGTCGCCACCGGTGAAGCGGATCTCGTCATCAAGCGTTTGTCTGACGACAACGATGCCCGCCGCCTGGAGAAAGCCCTCGCCAAACTCGAAGGCGTGCTCGAAGCGCAGGTGACATTTACAACCGAAAAGGCGCGCGTCAAGTACGTGCCGACCATTATTACGCAAGCGGAATTACGCCGCGCGGTTTCCGCCGCAGGGTTCGAAGCGCTGGAACTGGGCGGCGCGGCGGAAGATGCCGAAGCGCTGGCGCGCGAACATGAAATCAACGAACAGCGCCGGCTGCTCATTATTGGTTTGATATTTACAGTCCCGCTCTTTGTTCTTTCCATGAGCAAGGATTTCGGGCTGCTTCCCGATTTCTTCTACACCAGCAACTCCATGGAAGGCATGCGCGACGCCCAACCCTGGTTTGGCTGGTTGATGCTGGCGCTGGCGATCCCTGTTCAGTTTTATGTCGGCTGGCAGTATTACGTGGGTGCCTTCAAAGCGATTCGCAACAAGTCCGCCAACATGGACGTGCTCATTGCAATGGGTTCCTCCGCCGCCTTCTTCTATTCCCTGCCGATCACCTTTGGCTGGCTGATGGGACACGTCTATTACGAGACGGCGGCGGTCATTATCACGCTCATCAAATTGGGTAAGTTCCTCGAAGCCCGCGCCAAAGGACGCACCTCTGAAGCCATCAAAAAGCTAATGGGTCTGCGTGCCAAAACCGCGCGAGTCATCCGCGATGGCGTGGAAACCGAAGTGCCTGTGGACGATGTCCGCGTGGGCGATGTGGTGATGGTGAAGCCGGGCGAGAAAATCCCGGTGGATGGGGTGGTGGTGGAGGGTCGCAGCGCGATTGACGAATCCATGTTGACGGGTGAGTCGCTTCCGGTTGAAAAGAAGCCCGGCGACCCGGTCATCGGCGCAACGCTCAACAAGCTGGGCTTGATCAAGTTCGAAGCCACCAAAGTTGGAAAAGAAACCGCGCTGGCGCAGATCATCAAACTGGTGGAAGATGCGCAAGGCAGCAAGGCGCCCATCCAGAAGATGGCGGATCAGGTCTCAGCCGTGTTCGTTCCCATCGTCATCGTCATTGCCTTGCTGACGTTTTTCGGCTGGTACTTCTTCGGTCCGCAATTGCCGATCAACTCGGACATTGATAACTTCACCCGCGCCTTGATTTACATGGTGGCGGTGCTGGTGATCGCTTGTCCGTGTGCGATGGGGCTTGCCACTCCGACCGCCATCATGGTGGGGACGGGCAAAGGCGCCGAAGCGGGTATTCTCTTTAGAAATAGTGAAGCCTTGGAACGCGCGGGCAAGGTCAATGTGGTGGTGCTGGATAAGACTGGGACGATCACAAAGGGGCAACCGGCGGTTACGGATATAGTGGTCAGTGACCAGTTATCAGTGACCGGTGACGAACTGCTCCGCTTGGCAGCATCTGTGGAAAAAGGTTCAGAGCATCCACTCGGTGAAGCCATCTGGGCGGAAGCGACCACTCGCGGATTGAATTTGGTCGAACCGGCTGGGTTCAAGGCAGAGGCTGGGCATGGCGTTCAAGCCGAGGTCGAGGGAAGAAGCGTGATGGTCGGGAACAAGAGAATGTTCGAGGCGAGAGGAATCTCCCTGGGCAATCTCGAATCCGAAGTGGCGCGTCTTCAATCCGAAGCGAAGACGGCGATGCTGGTTGCGATTGACAACGTCGCGGCGGGAGTCATCGCGGTGGCGGATACCATCAAAGAGAGTTCACAAGAGGCGATTGCCGACCTGCACAAGATGGGCTTGAAAGTGGCGATGATCACCGGCGACAATCAAAAAACTGCCGAAGCGATTGCCAGGCAGGTTGGAATTGATATGGTACTTGCTGAGGTCTTGCCGGAAGGAAAATCTACAGAAGTAAAGCGTTTACAAGTTGGAAAGTCGGAAAGTTTACAAGTTGAACCTTTAAACTTGAAAACCTTCAAACCTGAAAACGTAGTAGCGATGGTCGGTGATGGCGTGAACGACGCTCCCGCTCTTGCTCAAGCGGACGTTGGTTTGGCGATCGGCACCGGCACCGATGTTGCCATGGCTGCCGCGCCTGTGACCTTGATGAGCGGCGACCTGCGCGGAGTTTCGCGCGCGATCCGTTTGTCCCGCAAGACGGTCACGACCATCAAACAGAATCTGTTCTGGGCGTTCATTTACAACGTGATCCTGATTCCCGCCGCGATGCTTGGTTATTTGAATCCCATGCTTGCCGCCGCCGCAATGGCGTTCAGCAGCGTTTTTGTGGTGACGAACAGTTTGAGGCTGCGCGGGGTGAAGATATAAAACGACGATAGACCGTGGACGATGGAAGGTTTTATGGTCAATGGTCTATCGTCCATCGTCAAAAAATATGGATGATCAAGCGCAAACCCCTGAAACGCAAGTTTTCAAATCCGCCTGCGGCGGAACCTTGAAAGACCCATCCGCTTACCCAAGCGCGATGTTCAATAGAGAGAGAGTCTATTTTTGTAATCAAGCCTGCTTGAAAGCCTTTCTGCGTGCACCGGAAGCCTTCATGGCGGGTGAAGTGGAACATCCTTTGGATGAGGATGAGCCATCCGAATCATAAATAGACCCATTGAAAAGGAAACCATTAACATGAAAAAAATAACCGTTCTTCTTCTCGCAGTCCTGCTCCTTACGTTGACTGCCTGTGCCCCCAAAGCCGCCGAAATGCCCAAAGCGGAATTGCCCGCCGGGAAAGCCTGGGCAGATGGCAAAGAGATCTTCTTCGTTCACACCGAAGCCTCAGACCCCGGTGTTGCTGAAAAACTCACCAACATGATGGAGTCTCCGGTAATGCTTGTGCCTTCCCTGGCAAACGTGCCCGATGAATCTTTGGCGAATGTTTACGTTTTCACCAATGGCATCGAAGGCTCGGGTCCGTTCGGTTTTCAAGCCGATGTCTTCGATAACCCGCCCGGCACTGATGGATACACTCCGCTTCGCCGCCTCAATGTCGTGACCTGGACGGACGAATCCAAAGCCCGCGAACTGACCCATGTGGACGATGTCCTTGCCGCCGAAGCCGCCGGTGAGTTGACCATCGAACAGCCCGGTGTTGTGATCAACATGCCGTTCGTCGTTTGGGATGGCGGTCAGCGGTAGGAAGTAAAAACGTAGACAAGTACACAGGTATACAAGTAAGATCTGCCTGTGTACTTGTCTACTTGCCTACCTGTTACCTGTTTACCTGTATACTTTATCCCGTGAGGTCAAATGAGCAAAAAACAACAACCTTCTGTTGACCCTGTCATTGTGGTAATGATCGGCGTGGTATTCCTTGCAGTTGCCATCGCCATGATCGTCTTTCAACCCCAAGGCAATTCCATTGATATCGCCGCCGACTCAGGCGTAATAAGCCAGCTTGTTGTTGCTTTTGTCACCGGCATCACGACTGGCGGTTTGAGCTGCCTGGCGGTGCAGGGCGGCTTGCTCGCCAGTTCGCTCGCACATCAAATCGAACGGGATTATGTCGAACATGCGGCACAGCATAAAGGCAAAAATTCGAAACACCATGAAGCTGTCCGCACGAACAGCGCATTTCCAATCTCGCTCTTTCTGATTGCAAAACTTGTTGCATATACATTGCTCGGCACTCTGCTGGGCTGGCTGGGTTCGTATCTGACCTTCAGTCCGATGATGCGGGCCCTTCTGATGTTGTCCGTCGGCATCTTCATGATCGGCAACGCATTGCGCATGTTCAACGTCCATCCGATCTTTCGTTATTTTTCCGTCGAACCCCCGAAATTTATCACCCGTTATATTCGCAAGACCGCCAAAGGCACAGACACCGCCACACCGATCTTCCTCGGTCTGCTCACCGTCTTCATCCCCTGCGGCGTGACCCAAGCCATGATGGCGACCGCCCTCGGCACCGGCAGTGCCCTGATGGGCGCGGCACTGATGTTTGCCTTTACACTTGGCACCAGCCCTGTCTTCTTCACCATTGCTTACCTAACCACGGAACTTGGCGCAAGGCTTGAAAAATTCTTTATGAGATTTGTCGCCATCGTGGTTTTGATTCTGGGATTTGTTACCTTCGACAGCGGACTCAACCTGATGGGCTCGCCCCTCTCGCTTCAAAACCTGACGCGAAGCTGGTTCCCCTCCCAGGCAGAATCCAACCTCGCAGCGGATTCTGCCCCATCCGCCGCGGACGGCGAACTCCTCCTCATGGTCCGAAACGGCGGATATTTCCCCGCCACCCTGAAAGCCCCCGCAGGCAAAGACCTCACTCTGAACCTCATCACCAATCAAACCTACTCCTGCGCGCGCGATTTCGTCATCCCCGCCTTGAATTACTATGAACTTCTGCCGGATACCGGCACCGTCAAAGTGACCATCCCCGCGCAAAAGGCAGGCTCGACCCTCTTCTTCACCTGCTCGATGGGTATGTACACCGGGCAGATTGTTTTTGAATAGGTATATGGAGTCAGACGGCTTGCCGCCGTTATTACGAGAGCAAGCCCCCTGACTCCAAAGGAAGCAATATGATCAAAAAAACCTTTAAAGTCCCCGATATGAGCTGCACCAACTGCGCCATGAAACTCGAGGCGCTCGAAGATACCCTCGAAGGCGTGAAAGAGATCAACGCCAGTTACCACAAACTGGAAATGGTGGTCGAATACGACGAAGCAAAATTGACCGATGATGAAATCGTAGCGGCGGTGAAGAAGAAGGGATATACGGCCGTCTTGTCGTAATTCCTATAGTATGTTCGTAGACAAGGAAACAGGTATACAAGGGCTGCAAGACAGCCTGTGCACCCGTTTCCTTTTTACTTGTTTACTTTTTGCGTGTCTACTTTTTTTACCCGTTTACGTGTATACTGCCCCTCATGCCCAGGTATTACACGCCCACGGAAGCCAACAACCTGTTGGAGATCGTCCGCCCAATGGTGGGGGAGTTGATGGGAATCGGGGAGAGAATTCGCTCGCGCCAGCCGGAGATCTGGTCGGTGGTGGAAAAATCCGCGGGCAATGGCGGCAATTCCGAACTGAGCAGGCTCCTGCCCGATTTCGACCGGCTCGACGCCATCATGCACCGTCTTCAGGACATGGGCATCGAAGTCAAAGACCTGACCGTCGGCTTGGTTGATTTCCCCGCACAGCGCAATGGCAGGACCATCTATCTGTGTTGGAAGTACGGCGAGGAGAGCGTCCGGTTCTGGCACGAGATCGAAGCGGGTTTCGCGGGGCGTCAACCGATTGACTGGGAATAACCCGCATCCCCTTTTTCGGAATCCGTAAGCAACCGAATTTCAAAGAACCCTGGAGAACCGATGGAATTATCCAAAATTGGACGGTATGAGATCGAAGGCGAACTGGCGCTTGGCGGCATGGGCATCATCTTCCTGGCGCGCGACCCGTACATTCAGCGGCAGGTGATCGTCAAGGTGCTGATGTACAGCCATACGCAGGACGACGTATACCGCGAGTATTTTCAGCGCGAAGCGGAGGTGATCGCCGCACTGGAACATCCCTGCATCGTGCCGGTGTACGATTTCGGCTGGCACGGCAGGCAGCCCTACATCATTATGCGCTTTATGGCGGGCGGCAGTTTGCAGGACCGCCTGAAGAAGAGCGAACTCAAACTCACCGAGATCGCGCACATCTTCAAGCGCGTGGCGGATGCGCTGGATGCGGCGCACGCCAGAAACATCATCCACCGCGACGTCAAGCCGTCCAACATCCTGTTCGACTCGAACGGAGAAGCCTTCCTCTCCGATTTCGGCATTGCCAAATCCAGGCCCATCACGACTGAAGAAGGAGAATGGTTGATAGGCACGCCCGGGTACATGAGCCCGGAGCAGGCGCTGGGTCAGCCGGTGGATGGGCGCGCGGACATCTACGCTCTGGGTGTGGTGTTATACCGTTTGCTGACCGGCACGATGCCGTTCTCGAGCAGCTCGGTCACGAGTCTGATCAACGCCCACCTGGACCTGCCCATCCCCGATGTGCGCGAGATCAAAGCCAACATCCCCGCCGTGTGGCAGGAGGTGGTGGCGAAGGCGATGGCGAAGGACCCGAACGACCGTTACAAAACCGCCGGCGACTTCGCCCGCGACGTGAACGAAGTCGTCTCCGGCAAGTGGTATTTGAGAAAGTTATAGCTCTCCGACCTCATCAAAGACCTTGCCGTACGGCAAGGTCATTTTTATTTTTGGAGTCAGCCAGCTTGCCGGCGCTTAACCGCCCGAATCCAAAATCAATCCAAAGGAGAAAAATGAATAAAGGTATCCTCAGCGGCGTTGCCGCGTACGCCATGTGGGGCTTCTTCCCGATCTATTGGAAACTGCTCCACGATGTCCCCGCCCTGCAATTGCTCGGTCATCGCATTGGGTGGTCGTTCCTGCTGCTCATGGCGTTCATCTTCGTCACCCGCCAGTGGAAGGATTTTCGCGCGTCCGCTTTTCACCCGAAAGTTCTGGGCATTTATACGGTGGCTGGCGTTTTGCTTTCCGTTAACTGGCTCATCTACGTCTGGGGCGTGAATGCCGGCTTCATCGTCGAGACCAGCCTGGGATATTTCATCAACCCGCTGCTCAGTGTGTTGTTTGGCGTGTTCTTCCTGCGCGAAAAACTGCGCCCCGTGCAATGGGTTCCGGTGGCGCTTGCCGCCGTCGGCGTGACCTACCTCACCCTCACCTACGGACGCCTGCCGTGGATCGCGCTCTCACTCGCGGTCACCTTCGGCTTGTACGGATTGGTCAAAAAACTTTCACCGCTCGGCTCGGTCTACGGGCTCACGCTCGAAACGGGCATCGTCTTTCCCGCCGCGCTCATCTATCTGACATTCGTTCAATTCAACGGCACAGGCGCATTCCTGCACGATGGTCCGGCCGTGGACCTGCTCCTCATCGGCGGCGGCATCGTCACCAGCATTCCGCTGCTGATGTTCGCCTCCGCCGCCAGACAGATTCCGCTCAACATGATCGGCGTCCTGCAATACCTTGCGCCCACCATTCAATTTCTCATCGGCGTGTTCCTCTATAAGGAGCCGTTCGACACCCAGCGTTTCATCGGCTTCAGCATCGTCTGGCTGGCGCTCGTCATCTTTTGGGTGGAAAACATCATCGCCCGCCGCATGCCCGTCGAACCCATCCCGGAGCTGGGAGAGGATTGATGAAAATTTTGTTCATCGGCGGCACGGGTCTCATCAGTTCCGCCTGCTCCGAACTTGCCGCCGAGCGCGGGCACGAACTTTTTCTTTTGAACCGCTCCGCCTCGAAGAAGTATCCCCCGCCCGAAGGCGCTGTCGTCCTCCAGGCAGACGTCCACGCTGACACCGCGCATCTTTCCGCGCTGTTGGCGGATCAGCATTTCGACGCCGTGGCGGACTTCATAGCCTTTACCCCCGACGACATCCGCCGCGATCTCGCCCTCTTCCGCGGCAGGACGAGCCAGTTCGTATTCATCTCGTCTGCCAGTGCGTATCAAAAGCCGGTGAAGAATTACCTCATCACCGAAGAGACGCCGCTGGAAAACCCCCACTGGGAATATTCACGCAACAAGATCGCCTGCGAAAATCTGCTGATGGATGAATACCGCGCAAACGGATTCCCCGTTACCATCGTGCGCCCGTCTCACACCTACGGACCGTCGCAAATCCCGTTTATTTATGGCAGCTGGCAGCACCCCTGGACGTTGATCCATCGGATGAAACAGGGCGAACCCGTCATCGTCCCCGGCGACGGCACGTCTCTCTGGGTGCTGACCTGGAATGCCGACTTCGCCAAGGGATTCCTCGGCTTGCTCGGCAGCAAAGACGCCGTCGGCGAAGCGTTCCAGATTACGTCGGACGAAGTTTTGGACTGGAATCAAATCTATCTCGAAGCGTATCAGGCAATCGGTCGGGAACCGAACGTGATTCACATCCCCTCGGATTTCATCGCCCGCTTCGACGAACACGCCTACGGCAGTCTCATCGGCGATAAATCCAACAGCGTGGTTTTCGATAACGGCAAGATCAAACGCTTCGTGCCGGAATTCCACTGCGAGGTCAAATGGAGCGAGGGCGTGCGCCGCTCGCTGGCGTGGTTCGAGGCGCACCCCGAATTCCAGACGGTTGACCATGAAGCCATCCAAAAATGGGATCGAATTATCGCGGCGTACAATCGGGCGTTTTCATAGCCTCCCGCCGGGTGCGGGCGTATAATGTGAAAAATCAATTTGCGAGGTCCCCCATGTCCAACAAAAAGAAAGGCGTCATCGGAATTTTGACGGGCGGCGGCGATGTGCCGGGTTTGAATCCCGCCATCCGCGCTGTGACCATTCGCGCATTACGCGAGGGCTATCAAGTGGTCGGCATCCGGCGCGGCTGGGGCGGGCTGATGGACATCGTCCGCGACAAGGATGCGGACAACAGCAACAACTACCAGTTCCTGAGCGAAGAGATCGTCAACCGCGCCGGGCGCACAGGCGGGACGTTCCTGCACACCTCGCGCACCAAGCCGAGTTCGGTTAAAAAAGCCAGCGTTCCCCCTCATCTGCGGGATACATATTCCGGGGAAAAGAACGACCTGACCCCGGAGATTCTCAAAAACCTCGATTTCCTCGGCGTGGACACCCTGATTCCCATCGGCGGCGACGATACGTTGAGTTACGGCGTGCGCCTGTATCAGGAGGGCGTCAAGGTGATCGCCATCCCCAAGACGATGGACAACGACGTGCCGGGTACCGATTACTGCATCGGCTTCAGCACCTGCGTCACCCGCACCATCTCATTGACCAACAGCCTGCGCACCATTGCCGGGTCGCACGAGCGCATTCTCATCCTCGAAGTATTCGGACGGTATGCAGGGTTCACCGCCATGCTGCCGACCATGGCGGGCGCGGCGAATCGCTGCGTGATTCCCGAATTCAAATTCAACATCGAGAAACTGACCGAACTGCTCATCAAGGACCGGGAGGCGAACCCCAGCCGGTATTCGGTGCTGTTGATTTCGGAGGGCGCGATGTACGAAGGCGGCGAGATGGTCTTCGCCGACCGCACCACCGACGCCTACGGGCACGCAAAATTGGGCGGCATCGGAGACCTCGTCTCCGCGCAGATCAAGGAAATCTCACCGAAGTTCAACGATGGGAAAGCCATTGATGTGGTCAATCAGAAACTCGGCTACATGGTGCGCGGCGGCGACCCGGATGCGATTGACTCCATCGTCCCGATGGCGTTCGGCAACCTCGCCCTCGACCTGTTGTTGAAGGGCATTCACGGGCGTCTGGTTGTATTGAAGAATGGGCGTTACGACAACGTCCCGTTGGATGTGGTCACCGCCACCAAGAAACTTGTCAATGTGAAGCAGTTCTACGACACGGAACGCTACCGTCCCATTTACGAGAACTTCGAGATGAAACCGCTCTTTATCATGACCAGTGAGTTGTAGGGTCCTGCAATCTGCTGCCCGGATGGATGCGCGCAAAATAAGCGCGTCCATCCGGGCGTTGTGTCCGCTCAGTTTGCGGGCAGGGCAATCCATCTGGAATTTTGAGGCGGCTGCCCTGAGAGGATTGCCCCTGCAAACTGGTGTGACTCTATGCTCCAGCCGCCGTCTCCGGCGGCGTATTGTGAGGAAACCCTGCGCCGGGGAAAGTGCCGCGAAGCGATACGGTGCAAAGAGCGCTCGACGAAGAGTTACCGAGATTTTTGCGGCATACCCGCCCTGAGAGGATTGCCCCTGCAAACTGGCGCGGCGGGTATAATCGCACAAAACATCAAGGAGTGGTTCCCATGAATTTCGCAATGTGGAAAAAAGCATTAAACGTAATTCCCGAAGTCTCGAAAGAGGAATGGGATCGTCTGGATGTCATTTCCAGGTGGTTGATCTCGACCCGCGCCGCCGTTCTCATCATGACCTTTATCTCCGCCGCGCTGGCGGGTCTGTTCGCCTGGCGCGACGGCTCGTTCGAATTCCTGCCGTGGCTTGCCCTGGCGTTCGGGCTGATCATGGCGCACGCCAGCAACAATATCTTCAACGACTACACCGATTTCATCCGCGGCGTGGATAAGGACAATTACTACCGTACCATGTACGGCGCGCAGCCCATCGCTTCCGGCTTGATGACCCAGCGTCAGCACCTGACCTACTTCGTGGTCACCGGCATCCTCGCCATGCTGGCAGGGTTGTACCTCGTCTGGCATACCGGCTTCAGCGCCACCACATTGATTTTGCTTGGGCTTGGCTCGTTCTTCGTCCTTTTCTACACCTGGCCTCTCAAAGGGCTCGCCCTCGGCGAAGCGGCGGTGTTGATGGTCTGGGGGCCGCTCATGATCGGCGGCGGCTACTACGTGCTGACCGGACAATGGAACTGGCCGGTGGTCATCGCCAGCCTGCCCTACGTGCTCGGCGTGACGACGGTCATCTTCGGCAAACACATTGACAAGATTCAAGTGGACCGCGCCAAGAAGATCTACACCCTGCCGGTGGTCATCGGCGAGAAAGCCGCGCGTTACACCGTCATGGCGATGATGATTCTGCCGTACGTCTTCACCGGCTATTTGATCGCGGCGAAATTCTTCACCCCCGTGATGTTGATCGTCCTCTTTGCCCTGCCCGCCCTGCGGCAAAGCCTCCCGCCTCTGACTCAGCCGAAGCCTGAAACCCGCCCCGAAGGCTTCCCCGACGGACAGGGCGGCTGGCCCCTCTATTTCGCTCCCATCGCCTTCCGCAACAACCGCTCCTTTGGCTCGCTCTTCATGCTCGGTCTCCTGCTGGACGTGGCTCTGCGTCTCCTGCCGTTCACGCAAAACTTCTGGCGGTAATCCCTGCTCGATGGTCCGTACCAGCCTTCCCGCCGCTTCATTCCGGCGGGAGGGTTTTTTGCTTTAATGAGGATGAATGTCACTGGACAAGACTTTCAAAGCCTTTGAGACTTTGGAAGTCTGGCACTGGAGGCAGTATGACAAAGGAAACACGCAAAGGACTTTCATTTCTCGACCGTTACCTGACGCTGTGGATTTTTCTCGCCATGGCGCTGGGCGTGGGAATCGGCTTTCTCTTCCCCAAAGCCGTGGCAGGCTTCAACACGGCCGTCTCGGTAGGGACGACGAACATTCCGATTGCAATCGGCTTGATCCTGATGATGTACCCGCCGCTGGCGAAGGTCCATTACGATGAACTGGGCGATGTCTTCCGCAACTGGAAGGTGCTGGGGCTTTCGCTCGTGCAGAACTGGGTGATCGGCCCGGTTTTGATGTTTGCGCTTGCCATTCTCTTCCTGCGCGGTTACCCGGAATACATGACCGGCTTGATTCTGATCGGTCTGGCGCGTTGTATTGCGATGGTCATCGTGTGGAACGAACTTGCCAAAGGCGACACCGAATACGCGGCGGGGCTGGTCGCTTTCAACAGCATCTTTCAGGTGTTGTTCTACAGCGTATATGCCTACGTCTTCATCACCGTCCTGCCGACGTGGTTCGGCATGACCGGCAGCATCGTGGAGATCACCATCGGCGAGATCGCGAAGAGTGTATTCGTCTATTTGGGTATTCCGTTTTTGGCGGGGTTTTTCACGCGCCTGTTCCTCGTCCGCGCGAAAGGGAAGGATTGGTATCACAAGGTCTTTGTGCCGAAGATCAGCCCAATGACGTTGATCGCCCTGCTCTTCACCATCGTGGTGATGTTCTCGCTCAAGGGCGATGTCATCGTCCAACTGCCGCTCGATGTGGTGCGGATCGCCATCCCGCTGCTGGTTTACTTCGTGGCGATGTTCCTGGTCTCGTTCTTCATGGGGCGCGCCATCGGCGCGGACTATTCCAGGACCGCCACGCTTTCGTTCACTGCCGCCAGCAACAACTTTGAACTGGCGATTGCCGTGGCGGTGGCGGTGTTCGGCATCAACTCCGGCGCAGCGTTTGCGGCGGTCATCGGTCCGTTGATCGAAGTGCCGGTGATGATCGCGCTGGTCAACGTGGCGCTTTTCTTCCAGACGAAGTATTTTGCCGCGGGCACCCGGCAGGCGCCTGCCGGGTGAAAGACTGTCAGAGTAGAAGCGATTGAATGGCTGGAACCAAGCCCCCCGTCGGAATGAAGCGGGGGGCTTTTTGATTCAGCAGGGCAGTACCAACATCCTATTGTGAAAAACTTTACAAATCGGACAAGTTTGGTTAGAATAATGGTGATAAATTTCACAAATAATATATCACACCAATTCAGAGGACACCATGAACATCAGAAAATACCCCCATGTCGTGATCATCGGCGCAGGGTTTGCCGGGCTGGAAACCGCCCGCGGGCTTGCCAATGCGCCCGTGCGCATCACGTTGATTGACAAACACAACCACCACCTCTTCCAACCGCTGCTGTATCAGGTTGCAATTGCCGGATTGCTGCCTTCGCAAATCGCCCAACCCGTGCGCACCATCTTCCGCAGGCAGAAAAACCTGGCATTCCAAATGGGCGAAGTGACCGAGATCAACCTCGGCGAAAAATTCGTCCGACTCAACGGCTCGGTCATCGCCTACGATTATCTCGTCATTGCGGCGGGCGCGCGCACCAACTTCTTCGGTTTCGAGGCGCTCGAAAAACACGGTCTGCAACTCAAAGACCTCGAAACCGCCGTGAAAACACGCAACCATTTGCTTTCGATGTTCGAGCAGGCAAGTCACGAAGGCGACCCCGAAAAACGCAAAACCATGCTCACCTTCGTCATTGTGGGCGGCGGCCCCACCGGCGTGGAAACGGCGGGCGCGCTGGCGGAGTTGATCACGCACGTCATGCGCAAGGATTATCCCCGCCTGAATCTCAAGGAAGCGCGCGTCATCCTGCTCGAAGCGGGCGCGAATCTCATCGGCGCGTATCCCGACGAACTGCGTCGAGCCACCCTGCGCCTTCTGCAAAAGAAAAAGGTGGATGTGCGCTTGAATTCAAAGATGAAGGATTTCAACGGTCAGCGCATCCTGCTTGAGGATGGTTCGATCATCGAAACGCAGACGCTGATTTGGACGGCGGGCGCGAAAGCCGCCGAGTTGATAGACTCGCTGCCCGTGGAAAAAGCCGGCATGGGACGGGTGCGCGTCACTCCGACCATGCAGCTGCCTCTGTTTCCTGATGCCTTTGTCATCGGAGACGCCGCTTTCCTCGTCAATGGAAACGGTCAACCTTTGCCGATGCTTTCCACGGTCGCCATCCAGCAGGGACAAGTAACAGCAAAAAATATTCGCCGCATGATTGCAGGAAAAGAACCGTTCCCGTTCCACTACAAAGACCCTGGTTTGCTGGCGACCATCGGGCGCAATGCCGCCGTCGCCAGAATCTTCGGCATCTCCTTCAGCGGTTTCATCGCCTGGGTGATCTGGGTCTTCCTGCATATTTACCGCATCATCGGCTTCCGCAACCGCTTGATCGTGATGTTCAACTGGGCGTGGGATTATTTTTTCTACGATAACCAGGTGAGGTTGATCACGAAAGAGTGACTATGGACTCAGGGAGCTTGCTCCCGTAATACCTTGCTCCCATAGTACGGCGGCAAGCCGCCTGAGTCCATAGTTATTTCAAGCGCTCGTCAAAGAAATGGATAGGGGTCAATTCGGGCATGAGGAAAGGTCAATGAGTAGAAGCAGGTTTGGGGTGGGAAAGAAGATGGGATGATGATGAGGAGGACGAGCCAGCGTTCGCTCCATTTGTTGATCTGCGCGGCGCCAGGGTCCGCGGGGTCGTGAAGGACTTCCACGCTTTCACCGACTTCCTAGGCAGGCGGGTACGAAGCGTTGTCGCCTTCGAAGGTGTAGGTCTGCCCGTTGACCTGAAATTCGACAACGGGCGAGTACACACAGCACCCGCCTTCGCTCGAGTGGCTCTCTTCGAGCCGCACCACTTCCCCGGTTGTGACGCGGAGGGGTTTCCATGCCGGCGCTGATGGACAATGCGCGCATGGTCAGCGGAGAAGCGGAAATTGCGGCGTATCTCAAGGAGTTGAGGAGATTTGTCCGCGACTGGCAGATGTTCCAGGGCGATTATTGTTACGTGGATGACGACGGGGAGACTTGTTGATCCGAGCCGGTTAGCGTCTTTTCGATTTGCAGGAAGACCTCCACCACACGCGGGTCGAAGTGCCTGCCGGATTGCTCGCGGATGTATTCCAGCACTTTTTCGGAGGACCAGCCTTTTCTGTAGGGGCGGTCGTAGCGCAGGGCGTCCCACACATCTGCAACGGCGAAGATGCGTGCGGAGAGGGGGATCTCTTCGCCTTTCAGCCCGCGCGGGTAGCCGGTGCCGTCCCATTTTTCGTGGTGGCAGTAGGGGATTTCAAGCGCCTGGCGCAGGAACGAGATCGAACGCAGCATTTCGTAGGCGAATTCAGGATGGCGGCGCATGATCGTCCATTCTTCCCCGGTGAGGGCGCTTGTTTTGAGGAGGATGTTGTCGGGGATCGCCATTTTACCCATGTCGTGCAGGAGCGCGCCGCGGCGCATGTGCATGATTTCGGTGTCGGTTAATCCCATTGCCTGGGCAATGGCGATGGTCATTTGGGTGACGCGCTGGGTATGACCTTCCGTTTCCTTGTCGCGATAATCCATCGCGCGCGACCAGCCTTCCAGGGTTTCTTCGTAGGCTCGCGCCAGGTCGGAGATGTTGCGAAAGAAGATCGCCGCCACGTTCACTCCGAGCGGAACCGCGTGAAGTTCGAAAACCCCGTTAATGTTCTGATCCAAATACCGGATTTGATCCACGTTGTATTTTGTCCTGGCGCGGATGACCTCCCTCAACCGCAGCGGCACCTCGGTGCGGGCGAGCGCGGGGAAAGCCTCTTCGATGTTGACGCTCAACAGGGTTTCGCGGTCCATGTCCAGGACCTGACAGGCGGTATCATTCACGTTGATCAGTTTGATGCGGTCGTGCTCCCCCAGTTCGTAGATCAGCGCGCCGAAGGGGGCGGAGTTTACGATGTTGCTCAGGTTCTCCTCGCTGGCGAGCAGGGCTTCCTCCATCTTCTTCCGTTCGGTAATGTCGGTCCAGCTGCCAATCGCTTCGATTGGATTCCCGTCCCGGTCCCGGATGAGGCGCATTTCGTCATGCACCCAGATGATCGAGCCATCCTTGCGCACGAAGCGATACTCGCGAACGAGGGAATCGTTTTCGTACAGTTCGGGCGCGCGGGCAAGCGCGGCTTCGAGGTCGTCGGGATGGATGGCGGTCTCCCACCATGTGCTGCTGAGCGACTCTTCCACGCTGTAACCGAGGATGCGATAGATGTTTTCGCTCTTCCACATGGGGACCCAGATGCGGTCTTTGACCTGCAAGGCGTAGGTAATGGTGGGACTTTTCGTCAGGTAATGTTGAAGTTGGTCGGTGAGGGTCTGGATCGCCCTGGTGTTGAGTTCCCTTTCGGTGACATCGCGCATCGCGCCCTGAAAGCCGACGACCCGTCCATGTTCATCAAAACGGGGGACGACCTGGTCTTCGATGAAGCGGTACTCGCCGGTGCAGCGGTTGAGCAGGCGGTAGACCCGAAGTTTCTTTTCGCCGATTGCGATGATCTCCTGGGTGGCTTTTGTAAAATTGGGCAGGTCTTCCGGGTGAATGGATCGCAGCCATAGTTGCAGGTCGGCGGCAAAATCCGTCTGGCTGACGCCCATCACATCGTTTATCTGCTGGCTCACGTAGAGCGCTTTCCAGTCTTTTGGGTCATCGGCGAGTTGGATTTGGTAAAAGACCTCGGAGGCGTTTTCCACCAGCAGGCGGTATTTTTCCTCGCCCTCCTTGAGCGCCGCTTCCATCTCCTTGTGTATGCGGATGTCGTGAATGACCGCCAGGACGTAAAGTTTCCCCTCGATTTCCAACGGGCTCAGGCTTATATCCACCGGCATCAATGTCCCGTCCCTGTGCAGGATGGTCAGTTCCTTCCGTTCGCCCATGCGGCGGGCTCTGGGATTCTTATAGAATGCCTGGCGCTGTTTCGTATGGGTATTTCTGGCGGCGGGAGAGACCAGGACATCCACCTTTTGCCCCGCCAGGTCCCTGATGGAGTAGCCGAGATATTCCTGCGCATGGGAGTTCAACCCGATAATTGCCCCCTGCCGGTCTGTGACAATTGCGGCATCCGGAATTGCCTCGATTATTTTGCTGAAGACTCGTTCGGCGCTCTCTGCACTCATTGATCGTCCTGTATGTAAGCTGCATGGAATCAACAGGCAATAAATAAGCCCAATCGGGGTGTAACATCCTGATTGAGCTTACCCATGTAACGATTATACAGCCGAATGCGCAGGAATTCGTGATAGGAAGATTGCACCTTATTGGGCCGTTCTTTGAGACCCTAACCCGGACGAGCCGAAACCAAAAAGGATTCAACCACAAAGGTCACGACGGCGCACAAAGGAAAACCTTAATTCCCCGTCGTGTACTTTGTGGTAAAAAATTCTTGCACGAAAAATGCCGCCACCGCACCGCGCGACGCAAGGATTTCACTTGTAAGATACTATCTCGTCACATACACGGCAAATCCGCGCGCGGGGGCAAAGAATTGACCGCGCCCGTCGGGACCGGTGGATTGGTCGGCGGGGTGGGAAAGGTCATATTTGCCCCACCAGGCAGCGGGTCGGAATGAGGCGTTTGCCCATTTCGTTGTCACCCACTCGCCGCGCCAGCCATCCCCGCGATTGTTCAGCACGTAGATCAAGCCGGGCTGGTTTCCATAGCCGCCCCTCTGCATGATGTAGAGATCGTCGGAGAGATATAGAATTGAAGTCTCGCCGCCTGCGAATTTTTCATGCACGCCCACGAGCGCGTCAATGCCGTTGGGCGAATCGCGCAGGGCGAGGTTGTAATTGAAGTAGTCCTTCCAAAAGACGCAGGGATAACCTTCGTGGGTCATGATGTAGGAGTAGGCAAGCAGTTTGTCATTGGCAATGGGGCGGCCCTCATCGCGCAGGTCATGATTTTCGACGAAGGTGACGGTGGTCTGCGGCTGGGCTTTCAAAATCGTGTCGCCGTACACAAGGCTTTTCAAACTGAAGCCATACGAATCGCACAAGCCTTTGAGCAGTTCGCGCAGCGGAAAATCGAATGCATCCACCGGATTGGTGTTGGAGAAATTCGCAGCATTCACCCAATGAAGCGTGTTGGTGGCATTGTCCCAATATTCTGCCACGCCGTAGGGTCTGAAATACGCACCGTTCTTCATGTAGCGGTATTCCTGAATGGCGGTGATGGTGTTCGCGCCATAGCCCTTGACGAAGTCGTAGCGAAAGCCGTCGAAACCGATTTCCTCGATGAGCCAGCGCGCGAGTTTGAGCAGTTCGGCATACACATACGGGTTGCGGTGCGAAAGATCGGGCATGTCACCGAAGGTCATCTCATCCCAGCTCTCGTACATGCTGGGATGAAAACATTCCCAGTTGCGCGGGAACTTTCCGCTTTTAGGGTTGAAGAGAGTCCAGCGCGGCTGCCCGGTGATGGGATTGACCTCCTGCGCATCCGCCCCGGAGTTGTGATTGAGGACCATATCCGCGATCACGCTTAACTGATGGCTGTGTGCCGTTGAAATGAGCGACTCCAGCTCGGAGCGCGTGCCAAACCAGGTTGGGACGCTTCCCTTCTGGTCGAACTCGCCCAGGTCGTAGAAATCGTACGGGTCGTAGCCCATCGAGGGTCCCGCCAGGTTCGCGGCTTTGTGCACCGGGGGAAGCCACAGCGAAGTAAAGCCCACTTTCGCAAGGTGAGGGATTTCGCGGGTGATGGTTTTCCACCATTGGAATTCTTTGTTATCCTCCCTGGGGCAGTCCCAGTAGAAGGTTTGCATCATGACGCCCATGCGTTGTTCTCCTTGTGTGTCGGAGGTATTTTATAGGGAAATGGCGAATGGAACATGGGTCATAGGTAATAGGGGGTAGGGAGTGACATACACAGATCAGGCGCGAGGATCAAATCCCACCACCAGCGCGGTGCGCGCCCATTCGCTGAGGGAGCCGTCTCGTTCGCGTTCCTTGTATTTGTCCGCCATCCGTTCCCGCACCTGCATTTCCTCCTCCTTGTCGGTCACGATTCGTGCCGTGGCGGGGAAGGTCTGCCCTGCGATTCGCACGGTGACGTTTGGGTCTTTGAGCAGGTTTTTCACCCAATCGGATTTGTCCCTGCCGCCGGACATGAGATAAAGCGAATTCCCATTGACAACAAACCAGATTTCGATTTCGTGCGGCTTGCCGGTTTTTCGTCCGCGCGTGCTGAGGTAGCAGTACTCTTCTTTGGCGAATTGGGCGAGGTCCATGGTCATTGCCTGTCTCCATTTGCCGCTTCCGTCCCTCGGATGGGAGGGGGGCGGGGTCAAACGTCATATTGTCCGATATCGAGCACTTCGTTCGAGAGGAAGTACGTCTGCGCGGGGAGGAGGACGTGCTTGCGCTTCCACGTGGCGTAGACGGTGGTGCAGGACGAACGCGGCAGGCGTTTGATGAGCGCCGAGTCGTAGAGCAGGATGGAACGGTTGGTGATCTTTTCGATGACCGTCCAGTGATCGTGATAGCCCTGCAAACCGAGGATGATCGCGCGCCCGGGTGTGCCGTCCAGAAAGTGTTGCATGGATTTCCAGAAGGTGGTCAGGTCGGGGTTGGGCACGCCGCGAAACGGGATGCGCACATTGGAGATGCGCTTTTTGCCCACCACCTTGTTCAATATGACCAGCATCTCGGTGTGGATGATGCCGCTGATGAGAAATTTGGTCAGCAAGCCCCGCCGCGAGAGGTAATGGATGAGGTCGTCGAATAACTGCTGGGTGGCATCGTCCGACGTGCGGTTGATGATGCGTTCGGCGTTGATGATGCTGTACAAACCGCAAAGCGAATCCAGACCGCCTTGTTGAAAGGGGGGAAGCCCGGACATCAAGCGGTTCGACCTGGACATGACAGGCTCAATCCTTCTTTCCGAAATGGGTAAAGGCGATCAACGCCGCCGCCACCACCGCCGTGGCAATGCCGCGCTGAAGCAGGTCCGCCGCATCCTCCGCCCCGATCAGTCTTTGCAGGAATTTAACCGCCATCACCAGCACGATCATGCTGCTGAGTTTCCCTTTCAGTTCGTACAGGTTGTGTGCCAGCATCCATTCGGGCAGGTCCAGTTTGCCGATGAAGAGTTCGTACAGGCTGGCGGCAAAGATGAAAATGGCGGTGGCGATGAGGAAACTGTCGAGGATTTCGATCAGTTCGATGGTGATGCCGGCGTCCCTGCCGAGAGTCTGAATCACCAACAGCGTAGTCGAAACCGTCTTGATGGCTCCCCAGGCAAAGGCGGAGAAAGAGGCGATCAGCAGGGAAATAATCCCGACGACAGCAAGGTATCTCGAACGTTCGATGATGGACTTCATATCCGGTCTCCAAAAAATAAAATGTTGCAGCGCGGTCGTCCTCTGCAACATTCCGAGTTTACTCACCGTTCAACTGCTGGTGAAGCGCCCGCAGGTTGCGCCGGTGCAGGGTTTCCGCCAGACCGCCGAGGTACACGCGGCTCTTGCCGCAGTCCTCGATGGTGATCTCTTCGAGATGTTCGTCCGCGTTTTTGCGCTTGCCCGCCGCTTTGACAGCCTTCTTGATGTTGTTCAGGTAGTTGAGGTTTTCCTTCACCGCCGCGTCAATCTCGCCGCGCAGGATGATGTCGCCGTGACCCTGGATGATGTTTTCGAGACCCATGCGCCCGATCTTTTTGACGGAGGCAAGCATATCGTCCACGTCGCCGTCCACCACATAGGGCAGGGGCATGAACGCATCGCCCGCAAAGAGAACGCGGTCTTCCTCCACAAGGACGGAGATGCCGTCCGGGCTGTGACCGGGGGAGTGGGAGATGATCAGGTTCTTCTTGCCCACGCGCAGGGTCAGCTCGCCCGAGTCGAAGGTGAAGTGCGGCGGGACGATCTTGACCTGCCGCAGGGCGGGGTTTTGTTTCTGAGAGGACTCCAGCGATGGGATGCCGTATTCGATGAGATACTCGCGGCACCTGGAGTGACCGATGACCGTTGCGCCGGGGAAGAAGCAGTTGCCCCAGCAGTGGTCGGCGTGGTAGTGCGTGTTGATGATGTACCGCACCTGCACGCCCAACTCGTGTTCGATGAACTCGCGCATGGTGAGGGATTCTTCCGGGAGGGCGAGCGTATCAATCACCACCGCCCATTGCGGACCGACGATCACGCCCGCTGTGACCTGCGCGTAGACCTCACTCTGGAACCAAAATACGTTTTCTGATACTCGTTCACGATGCATGTCTGACCTTCATTCCGCTTTCGCATCCTGGATCCCTGAGGTTTTTCCCGGCGAAAGGCTCAAAAATTGTGACGACTGTTAATAGCACACTCCGGGGTAAATTTCAAGTTGACTATACAAATTTTAAGAAATCTCATCCAGCCCAGCATTTTGCATAAGGTAAAATATAGGAGGGTTCAATCTCAATTCCAGGAGGAAAGCATGACACGAAAACTCATACTTGCTCTTTTGATTTTGCTGCAGGCGGGATGCAGTTCATTGACCCCGCCCGCATCATCCCCGACGCCGAGCCTGACTCCGCTCCCCCCGCCTTCGCCCACCCGGACGTTTACCCCCGCTCCCACAGCGACGGCGACTCGAGTCCCTGAAGTTGATCTTGGGGATATTTCCCTTCTCGTCGCGCTGGATGGATTCACGGTTTCCGTGCCGTACCCATACCTGCATGAGGTTCAAAACAACGTCATCATAATTTCAGACGAAGAGAGGTCTTTGACCATTTCGTTCGCGGGCGATGCGTACGATGCCTCCCAATCCCTGACCGATGTAATCGAAAGGTATCTGGCAAGCCTTGAACAACGCGGCGGAAACTTCGAGACCTCCGAGCCGGCGGCGATCTCCATCAACGGTGTGGAAGGGATTTCTGTGGATGTGAAAGGGAAAATAGGCGACGTCCCCCTGCAAGGGATGGCTGTGGCGGTTTCCCCCTCTGCCGATTTTGTGCTGTTTGGGCTTGCCACCTCCAACCTGGGCAGCGATGCCGCAATTTGGGAGACCCAACACCGCGCCGTCTTCGAAGCGTTTCTCAAACGAATCGAGTTCGTGGATGCCGGCGTTGCCTGTCCCGTCTCCAGCGACCCGACCTATGGTTATTCGGAAACCAACCCAATCCAGGTGGGAGGCGATATATTTGAAGGACCTTCCAGGGCGCAGGCTTATCTAAATCACTTGCGCGGACCCAACGGCGAAGCCCTCACATACGAAAGGGAGGGGTCCTTCCCCGGCAATGACACCATCCTGGATGCGTATCGGATTACGGGTCCCGGGATTGACGAAGTGCTTTATGTGGATCAGTACAACTTCTCGCCGCCGCAAGCGCCGGTCGGGTTTACCTGCTCGGGTGCATTTCCTCTTTCCCAACCTTAATGAAAGAACTCCGAGGTTTGAAAGCCTCGGAGTTCTGTTTTTCGATTAAATAACCCGAGTTGCCACCTTGGTTTCAAGAGGCTTCCCTCACCCCAAACAAGGTTATATATTCTGGGATGACTTCCCCCTCTCCCATCGGGGCAGGGTGAGGGCTTTGGGCGGGGAACCTGGAAAATCTATTGGAAGGTGGCAACTTGAGTTAAATATGAATCGGCGTGCCGCTTGCGCCGTGCGCCGCCTCCATGATCGCTTCGGAGAGTGTTGGGTGCGCATGGACGTTGCGCGCGATCTCGTGCGGGGTCAATTCCATCATGCGCGCGAGGGTCAGTTCGGGCAGCAGTTCGGTCACTTCGGGACCGATCATGTGTGCGCCCAAAATCTCGCCATACTTGGCGTCCATCACGATCTTCACGAAGCCCATGTAATCACCGAGACCAAGCGCTTTGCCGTTCGGCTGGAAGGGGAAGCGTCCGATCTTCACGTCGTAGCCGCGTTCCTTCGCCTGTGCCTCGGTGAGACCGAACGACGCCACCTGCGGATACGAATACGTGGCGCGCGGCATCATTTCGTAATCGAGGGTGACCGTTTCCGCGCCTGCGATATTTTCCGCACAGACGATGCCCATTGCCGAGCCGACGTGCGCCAGCATCAGTTTGCCGGTCACATCGCCGATTGCCCAAATGCCGGGGACGTTGGTCTGCATCTTTTCATTCACTTCGATAAATCCGCGCTCGCTGATCTTCACGCCTACTTCTTCGAGTCCCAGCCCTTTTGAGTTCGGACGGAAGCCGATGGCAACCAATGCCTGTTCCGCTTCGAGGACGGTTTCCTTTCCGTCCGCGGATACCTTTACCTGCACCCCTGTCTTGGTCGCCTCGACCGATTCGACCTTGTGCCCCGTCAGGACGTTGATCTTTCGCTTCTTGAATTCCTTTTCGAGTTCCTTCGACACTTCTTCATCTTCGAGCGGAACCATGCGCGGCAGCATTTCCACGATGGTCACGTCCACGCCGTAGGCGCTCCAGATGGTGGAGAACTCCACGCCAATCGCGCCGGAGCCGATGACGATCACCGACTTGGGTAGTTTCTCCTGAAGGATCGCCTCCAGATACGTGACCACTTTTTCGCCGTCCACTTTCCATGCAGGCGGGACCATCGCGCTCGCACCCGTGGCGACGATGATATTCTTCGCCTTGAGTTCAGTCACCTTGCCGTCTTTATCGGTGACGCTGAGTGTATCCTTTGCCTTCAATTTCGCCTCGCCCATGAACACGGCAATATTGTTCTTCTTCATCAAGAAGCCAACGCCTTTGGTAAGCCGGTCGGAGTTCTGCCGCGAGCGCTTGACCGCCACGCCGTAATCCAGTTTCAGATTCTCGAACGAGAAGCCGAAATCCTTGCCGCGTTCGCGCAGGGTGTGCGCCACCTCTGCATTCTTGAGCAGGGATTTGGACGGGATGCACCCGACGTTCAAGCATACGCCGCCCATCCATTGCCTGTCCACAATTGCCACTTTCTGTTTCAACTGCGATGCGCGAATCGCCGCCACATACCCTGCGGGTCCCGCGCCGATCACAACGACATCGAAATTTTCTGCCATGAGAAATATTCTCCTGAATTTAAAAAGGTTAAGGGCGATTATACCCTTAACCTTTTTGGCTTTTCGTAGAACAAGTCTATAGACTTGTTCTACTTCGTTGAGTGCTCCCTGCGCCGTGGACGGAGGCTGGAGCATAGATCACCGATAGTTTTGCGCTACACTCAATTCTATAGACTTGTTCTACTTGTTACAGCCACCGCCTCACCCTGGACTTGTAGGCTGTGTACTCCTCTTTGAATTTTTTCTCCAGGTAAGCCTCTTCCTTTTCTATGACCAGCCGACTCATCGTCATGGCGAAGAACGGAGCGACGACCAGACCCCACAACGAACCGGAGTTGAGCGGAAAGCCGGCGACCATCAGAAAAAACCCGAGATAGATCGGGTTGCGCGTGAAGCGGTAGACCCCGCTTGTCACCAAAGCCCGGACCGAACCGTACAGGTCGAGGGTCATCCGCATCTTGCGGAATTCGAGATATGCGCCCACGCCGAGCATAAACCCGACGAACGTCAAACCCAAACCGATGTACCTTCCAACTGCCGTCACATCAAAGGGGATGGGGGCGAATCTTTGCAGGATCATTGTCACAACCAGATAGAACAATGCCACAAACGACGGGTGGATGTTTTTGTTGACCTGCGGGCTGTCTTTTTGCTTATCTGTCATACGCTTCCTTCACTGCCTCATAGCCTGGCATCTGAAACCTGAAACCTGAAACTTCTACACCCAATTCTCCAGCGTTTCCTTGACCTTTGCCAAAAACCAATCCGCCGATGCGCCGTCGAGGATGCGGTGATCGAATACAAACGAGAGATACACCATCGGGCGAATCGCAATCGCGTCATCTATTACCACCACCCGCTTTTGCATCGCTCCCACGCCGAGAATGCCCGCCTGCGGCTGGTTGATGACCGGAAAGGCAAACAGCGATCCGCTGACGCCGTGGTTGGTAAGCGTGAACGTGCCGCCCTTCACTTCATCTGGCTGCAATTTCTTCGCGCGGGCGCGGTTGGCAAGGTCATTGACCGCGCGTGCCATCGCCAGCAGAGACAGGTCTTCTGCCTTCTTGATGACCGGCACGATCAAACCGTCTTCACCCAGCGAAACCGCCATGCCGAGATTGACGTTCTTATGAACGAGCAAGCCTTCATCTGTCCACGAGGAGTTGACGATCGGATAGGCTTTCAAGCCCGCCACGATTGCCATCATGAAATACGCCGTGAACGTGAGGTTGACCCCATCGCGCTCGAACGCGGCTTTATTCGCGGCGCGATGCTTTGACACGCGGCTCATATCCGCTTCCATCACCGTCAACACATGCGGGGAGGTATGCTTGGACTCGACCATGTGCACCGCGATCTGCTTGCGGATGGTGGTGTGTTTGATCAGGGTTCCAGGTTGCAGGTTGGAAGGTTGAAGGTTTGCAGGGCTTGGCTTTTGACCTTCAACCTTTGACTTGCGACCTTCAATGAACGCCAGCACATCGTTCTTCGTAATCCGCCCGTTCAACCCCGTGCCGGTGACCTGGGACAAATCCACGCCATGCTCGGCGGCAATGCGGGCGACGACAGGGGAGATGAAACCCAAATCGGTCGAAGGTCGCAGGTTCAAGGTCGCAGGCTTGGCTTCTGGCCTTTGACTTTCGACTTTTGACTCGGTCATTGCTGGAGCACTTGAAACATCCACCGATTCCCCCGGTTGACCGATAATTGCCAAAAGTTCCCCGACCTTCGCAGGCGAGCCTTCCTGCGCGATGATCTTCAACACCGTTCCCGTTGCTGGGGCGGGGATTTCGGTATCCACCTTGTCGGTATTCACTTCAAGCAGCGGCTCCAACTCCTTGATCGAGTCGCCTTCCTGCTTGAGCCATTTCGTGACGGTGACTTCATCCACCCCTTCGCCGAGCCGGGGAACGAATACTTTGGTTGCCATAAAATCTCCAGTTGGTAGTTGTCAGTTGGTGGTTGGTAGTGTGTTGATAAGCGCATAAAGTTTCTTGCGTAAGTTCTGAATTTGCTCATCCATCGGGGCAATATCATCTTTGCCCAAATATCCAAATTCTTGAGCTAGTACAAGTTGTGTATCTACTTCAGCTAATGAACCTAATGCAATATGTAAGAACCTCTTGAAATCTCCCGGCGATTTCCTGGCTTGACCTTCTGCAATGTTCGAAGGGACTGAAACAACGGCTCGCCGGAGTTGGTCAGCAAGGGCGTAGGTTTCATGCTTGGGAAATTTCCCGGTAAGTTGATAGACTTCTTTTGCGAGTTTTATCGCATCTTGCCAAACGATCAACTCACGATAATTTCTTGCAGATACCTTTTCCATGTGACCTCGCTGTCAACAACCAACTATCAACCGTCAACTGAACAGCGGATACGCTGTTGGGTCTACCTCATTCATCATGTCATACACCGCATCAAACACCGTTTCAGGATTCGGCTTCGACCAGTAATCGCCGTCGCTTCCATACGCTGGACGATGCGCCTTAGCCGACAGCGTGCGCGCAGGCGAGTCCAAATGGAAATACCCGCCCTGCTTCTCGATGACTTCCTGCATCATGTACGCCGTCGCGCCGCCGGGGACGTCTTCATCCACGAACAAAATGCGGTTGGTCTTTTTCAGCGACTCGACGATTCTTCCGTGAATATCGAACGGCATCAGCGTTTGTACGTCAATCACTTCCACGTCAATGCCGGCTTTCGATAATTTCTCCGCGGCATCCATCACGATGCGGCAGCACGCGCCGTAGGTGACGATGGTGACGTCTTTTCCTTCGCGCAGAATCTCAGGCACGCCCAACGGCACGGTAATTTCGCCGATGTTATCGGGCAGGCGTTCCTTCACGCGGTAGCCGTTCAACACCTCGACCACAATCCCGGGTTCGTCGGCTTTCAGGAGTGTGTTATAAAACCCGGCGGCGCGGGTCATATCGCGCGGGACGAGCACATACATGCCGCGCACCAAATTCAAAATGCCAGACATCGGCGAGCCTGCATGCCACACCCCCTCCAAACGATGACCGCGCGTGCGCACGATGACTGGCGCCTTTTGCCCGCCGGCAGTGCGCCAGTGCAGGGTCGCCAGATCGTCGCTCATGATTTGCAGGGCATACAGCACATAATCGAGATATTGAATCTCCGCGATGGGTCGCAGCCCGCGCATTGCCATGCCAATCGCCTGCCCCAAGATCGTCGCCTCGCGGATGCCCGTATCCGTCACGCGATATTCGCCATACTTTTCCTGCATTCCCTTGAAGCCCTGGTTCACGTCGCCGAGTTTGCCCACATCTTCACCGAAAGCAATGAGGCGGGGTTCACGCGCAAGCGCGGCGTCGAACGCGGCGTTGATCACTTCAAAGCCGAACATCGTCGGGGACGAATCCGAATAGGCGGGCTTCACCTCCTCCACCTTCATCGCCGTGCCCGAATACAAGTGCGAGCCGTACCGCTCCAAATTCACTTTATCGTTCTCATGCTTCCATTGGATGAGAACCTGCTTGACGGGATTTGACTCATCCCTGAGGATGCGCAGCGCTTCATGCGCGGTGATGTGGATATCCCGCCTCGTATACGACGGGAGATTTGCCAGCCGGTCCCTGAGCATTCGCAACTCTGACGCATGACTCGACGAGCCTGCGATCTCTTCGAGCATGTCCATCACCTGGCTGCGCTCCTCGGTGATGGGGGAGAGATACGCCTCCCACGCCGCTTTGCGGAATCCTTCCACGGCTTCGTAATCCGCTTTCTCAAGGGAATCAAGCTCGGGTCCGGAAACGATGCGGTGCTCGATCATCCACTCGCGCATCTTCCTGAGTCCGTCGAATTCCTCCTCCCACTTGAGCCGCTCTGGAGTCTTGTATCGTTCGTGACTCCCCGATGTGCTGTGACCCTGCGGCTGGGTCACGTCAATCACATGCACCAGCGCAGGGATGTGATATTCGCGCGCCACCTCGGCGGCGGTTTGATAGGTTTCGAGCAGGGCGGGGTAATCCCACGCGCGGACGGTGTAGAGGTCGTAGCCGCGCATGCAATCTTCGTCGGGACAGGGGTCGCGCTGGAAGCCGCTCAGGATGGCGCCGATATTCTCCTTGACCATCTGGAATTGATTGGGGACGGAGATGCCGTAGCCGTCGTCGTACACGGTGATGATGGCGGGCGCGTGCAGCACGCCGATGGCGTTGACCGATTCCCAAAACAGACCTTCGGCGGTCGAGGCGTTGCCGATGGTGGCAAAGGTGACTTCACTGCCGTTGATGGAAAAGTCCTTGAATTCCTGCAGTTCCCTGAGTTTGCGGTAGACGACCGATGCGTATGCCAGCCCCACCGCGCGCGGCATTTGCGAACCGGTGGGGGATATGTCTGAGGCGGTGTTGTACATCTGCGTTTGCGGACGCCACAACCCGTTCGGATACAAATTGCGTGAGGCGAAGTGTGCGTTCATCTGCCTGCCGCCGCTGGCGGGGTCGTAGGTGATGTCGCTGTGCGCGTACAACTGGGCAAAAAATTCCTGGATGCTCATCGCGCCAAGCATGAACATCCAGGTCTGGTCGCGGTAATAGCCGGAACGCCAGTCGCCTTTGCGGAAGGCGCGCGCGATGGCAAGTTGGGCGATCTCCTTGCCGTCTCCGAAGATGCCGAATTTCGCCTTGCCGCTCAAGACTTCTCTTCTGCCGATGAGCGAAGCCTGCCTGCTTTGATAGGCAAGGCGGTAATCCTTGATGATCTCTTCTTTCTCGAGGGGAAGCGCAATCGTACCCTTCTTTTTACCGGGCATGAACTCTCTCCTGAGTTGTGATGGGGGGATTATAACAAACTCATTTATGATAAGATAAATCAATTTTTACAGTCGAAGGAGTGGTTCGATTGATTCTTCAAAACCATGCAAGAGCGTGGACCAGGGTTGTGATGCTGCTTTTCATTCTGCTCGCGGCGGCGGGACCTCTCCGCGCGCAGGCGCAGGCGGACATACGCCTCACTGCCCGCGTGGGGCTGAACGGTTACTGCAAGGAGGATGCCTGGATTCCCGTGCGCGTGCTGGTGGAAAACACCGGCGCGGATGTAAACGGGCGCGTGCAAATTTCCTATCGGAACTCGGAGGGCGGGACATCCATCCATGGGCAGGATGTATCGTTGCCGACCACATCGCGCAAGGAATTCTTTCTTTATTTTCACCCGCACGGATTCATCCGCAGCCTCACGGTCAGCCTGGTGGCGGATGGGAAAAAACTCGCAGGCGACGACCTCAACCTCTCCTGCCTGGACCGGGACAGTCTCCTCTTCGGCGTGCTGGCAGATGACCCATCCACGTACGATGGCTTGGCAAACATCCAGCCGCTGGGCGGGTTCGTGAGGGTTGCTCCGCTTCAACTCGCGGATTTACCCGACCGCGTCCAGGGATGGGAAGCATTGGATGCGCTCATCGTCTCCGGCGTGGATACCGGTCCATTGAGCGAGGATCAGCGAACCGCTTTGAAGATGTGGGTCGCCAACGGGGGCAGGTTGATGGTCGTGGGCGGACCAGGCTGGGAAGCCGCCTCTGCCGGACTGAAAGACCTCCTGCCGCTGGCGTTGAACTCCGTTCAGACGGTGGAAAGCCTTTCGGCGCTGCCCGCTTATTTTCGAGACGATTCCCCGCTGGCGGAACCGGCAATTTTGGCGGTGGGACAGGTGGACAAGGATGCGCACACGCTTGTGGAACAGGACGGCATTCCGCTCATCGTTGAAAAGGAAATGGGCTTTGGCAGGATTGTTTTCCTCTCTGCCGACCCTTCGCTGAAACCTCTCAGCGAGTGGGACGCCATGACGGACGTTTACGCCAGCCTGCTGGGAGTCCGACCCGCCCGGCTCAATTGGGTGGACGGCTCGTGGGATTCGTACAACGCCAACAGCGCGGTGTCGTCCGTTGGCAATTCCGGCGTGCCGTCGTCGGCGTATGTCTGTGGCTGGCTGGTCCTGTATGTGCTTGCGGTCGGACCAATCAACTTTTTGCTCATCCGCCGCACGAAGCGGCGCGAACTGGCGTGGATCACCATCCCCGCCGTCGTGATCGTCTTCAGTGCGGTTGCCTATTTTTACGGTTTCCTATACCGGGGGCAAAAACCCATTTTGAACAGGATTGCCGTGGTGCAGGCATGGGATAATTCCGAAGCGGCGGCAGTGCGCGCGCTGGTGGGCGTTTACTCGCCGAGCCGCGCGAGATATTTGCTGGAGAGTTCGGACGGTTTCATGTTGTATCCCTACGAAAGCGGCAGCGGCGGGCTCCAGGGCGGCAATGACTGGTTGACGCTTGCCGAAGGTGCGGGCATGGTCATGCCGGATGTGCGCGTGGAAATCGGCGGGTTGAAGACTCTGGCGGCGCAGGGGAACATCCCGGCGCTGCAGTTCGACCACGATCTCACCGTAACCGTCAGCGGACAGCCGCCGGTTCTGAAAGGTGCGGTCACCAATGCCAGCGGTTTCACGCTGAAGGATGCCATCCTGTTCACCTCCGGCGATATGGAAAACCTCGGCGATCTTTCCCCCGGCGAAACAAACTCCATAACCGTTTCGCTGACCACCTACCCGGATGGACCGAAGTTCTACGCGCTCGATTCGTGGAACCTCCTCAGCCCGAACAACTTAGCCAGCCCGGGCAATCCCGAATTGTCGCGCCGCCGGGCGATGCTGGATATGCTTCTCAACAGCACCACATATTATTACAACGCCAACGACGGCAACTGGGGCGTATATCTGATGGGCTGGATCGAAGAGCCGGTTGTGCCGGTGGGCGTGCGGGGTCAATCGTTCGACGCGATTGACACCACGCTTTACGTCGTGAGGCTGACCCCGTCCTTTGAATATACCGGAGATGTCTGGCGGCTGACTCCCAGCCTGCTTGCCTGGGAATCTTCCCAGCCGGGCGCTTCGCCCTATTACAGTTTCGAAATTCCGGCGGGCGGCTACGAACTGCGTTTCCATCCCGTCATCACCGCCCCGTTCGATTCGGTGGAGACGATGATTCTCGATGTGGACGTACGCTCGGCGCTGGGACCGCAGGATATTGCCGCCTCGCTCTGGGACTTTGAAACCGGGCAGTGGGTGAAGGTCGAAAACCTGCAATGGGGGGAAAACCAAATCCCCGAGCCGCTTCGCTATCTTGGACCGGGCGGAGAGGTGCGGCTGAGAATGCAAACGCCCACGAACGACTATGTGGAAGTCGCCCGAACCACGATTACGCTGCTGGTGACGCCATGACCCCGATTGTCGAAATCCGCAGCCTCAACAAATCCTTCGGCCGGCGCAAAGCCGTGGATAACTTCAACCTGACCATCGAACAGGGCGAAATCTTCGGGCTGGTCGGACCGAACGGCGCCGGCAAGACCACCACCATGCGCATGCTGGTCACCCTCCTCAAACCGGACCAGGGCGAGATCGCCGTGGGCGGCTTTTCGGTGGAGGATGCCCCGCGCGAAGTCCGCAGATTGATCGGTTTCATGCCCGATAACTTCGGCGTGTACGGCGAGATGACCGTGCAGGAATATCTCGACTTCTTCGCCGCCTGCTACAATATCCCCGCCCCGCAGCGCGCCCGTCTCATCAACGACCTGCTCGAACTCGTGGATATTTCCCACCGCCGCGACGACATGGTGGATACCCTCTCGCGCGGACTCAAACAACGCCTCGGAATCGCCCGCGTGCTGATTCACGACCCAAGCCTGCTTGTCCTCGACGAGCCCGCCTCCGGGCTGGACCCGCGGGCGCGCATCGAAATTCGAGAACTTTTGCTGGAGATTGCGCGTCTTGGAAAGACGATCCTGTTCTCCAGCCACATTCTGGCAGATGTGGCGGAACTCTGCTCGCGCGTCGGCATCATGGAAAGCGGCAAACTGGTCGCGCTCGGCACACTGGACCAGCTCCACCAGCGTCTCCTGCCGCACCGGCTCGTCCATGTGGCGCTGCTCAACACCGTCCCACCGGAGGATGCGCGCGCCGTACTGGCGAACCTGCCCGGCGTATCCAGTGTCCGCCTGCGCGAGGGCTTCATCCGCGCCGACTGGATCATGTTCGAAGCCGAATTCCTCGGCGACGATGAAGCGCTGCGAAGCCTGCTTGCCGCACTGCTCGAAAAGGGACTGCCGGTGGTGCACTTCAGTGAAGAGACGCAGGACCTCGAAGAAGTCTTCATGCGCGCCACGCGCGGAATTGTTTCGTAAAAAAGGAACCAGGATGCAAACCGAATCCACACCCGGGTTGATTCCCGCCAAAGCCCCCAGCCGCTGGAACGTCTTCCAGCGCCTGATGGAAAACCCTGTCATCATGAAGGAACTGCGCGGACGCATGAGAAGCCGCTCCGCCTCCTTTTTGATCACCGGCTACCTGGCATTGATCGGGTTGGTGGTGGGCGTCATCTATTCCTCGTTTTCGAGCGGGCTGGCGTTTTCCGCCTGGGACCCGCAAGCCCGCCAGATGTTGGGGAAGGGCATTTTCGGAACGGTGGTGCTGATGGAGTTGTTCCTCGTCAGCCTGATCGGACCCGCGCTGACCTCCGGCGCCGTCTCCTCCGAACGCGAACGGCAAACCTTCGACCTGCTTCGCACCACCACACTCCCGGCGCGCTCCTTCGTGTTTGGCAAACTGGGCTCCTCGCTCGCTTATCTTTTGCTGCTCATCTTCACCGCCCTGCCCATTCAAAGCATCGCCTTTGTGCTGGGCGGCGTGGGGCTGGCGGAGGTGGTTGTTTCCAGCCTCCTGCTGGTGACGACCGCCGTCTTCTACTGCACGCTCGGCTTGTTTCTCTCCAGTTTCATCAAACGTACCACCGCCGCCACCGTTACATCGTATGTGATCATCGTGCTGTCGTACATCCTGCTTGGGGTGGGGTTCTTCCTGCTGTCGTTTATCGGCATCTCCGCCTACTATAACTATGCCGTGAATACGGCGGTTTTCGAAAGGCTGATCACCGTCATTCTGTGGCTGTTGGTTTCGACCAACCCGCTCCTGACGGCGATCATCAGCGAAGTGATTCTGGTGGAAGACCAAAGCCTGTTCTATACCACCTCGGTGATGGGGAGCAGCAGTTTTCCCATGCCTTCGCCGTGGATCATCTTCCTCGTGATCTATTCGATTTCGACCGTCCTGATGATTCGCCGGAGCATCCGCCTTGTGGAGCGACCGGATCAATAAACCGCGATGACAACCTTCGATGAGTTATCCCGCATTTTGACTCACTGGCAAAAACGCCTGCGCCTCCAACGGACGTTGAGCTGGTCGCTGCGGGGTCTGGCGTTTGGCTTCGCTTTGGGCTTGATTCTGGGAACGGTCGGCGTCCTGCAAGCGCGCCTCCTGCGGACGGAATTCCTCGCGCTCACCGCCGCACTTGCTCTCGCTGCGCCCCTGCTGGCGGGGATCATTGCCTGGCTCCTGCCGGTGGATGCGCTCAAGTCTGCCCGCACCTTCGACCGGGTCTTTCATCTCAACGAACGCATCAGCACCGCGCTGGAGATGAAGGACAAACCGCCGAGCCGGATGCTTCAACAACAGTTGGAAGATGCCGTCGCCTCAGCGCGGAGTGTGAACCCGCGCCGCGGCTTGCCGTTGAAATTCAACCGGCTCGAAGCCGCCTCGACCCTCGTCCTCGCTGCGCTGCTCGCGCTGGTTTGGTTTCGGGGCGGCGCCTGGTTTCAAGCCTCACAGCAGGCGCGCGCCGTGGAGGAAGCTGTCGCCGCGCAGGAACAAAAGATCGAAGAACTGCTGACCGAGATCAACAACAATGATGCGCTGACCGACGAACAAAAGGAAGCGCTCTCCGAGCCGCTCGAACAAGCCTTGAACGAGCTGGAGCAAAATCCTTCCATGGAAAGTTCCGTCTCGGTGTTGACCAGCACGGGCGAGCAGCTGCAAGCCATGTCTGACCCGCAGGCAGAGCAGACGACGCAAGCCTTGCAGCAGACCGGGCAGGAACTGGCTTCGCAGGAGGGCAGTCCGCTGGAGGCAGCGGGCGGAGAATTGGCAAATGGCAACTTCATCAACGCCGCCGCGGAACTGGCAAACCTGGATGTCAGCCAATTGGATGCAGGCGAAGCGCAGCAGTTGAGCGACCAACTCGAACAGATGGCGGATGCGGTCGAAGCGGCAAACCCGGAACTGGCGGAGAAACTCAACCAGGCTGCCGAGGCTCTCCAACGCGGCGATTACGATGCCGCGCAGCAGGCGCTGGATGAAGCCGCGCAGGAGATGATGCAGACCGGTCAGCAGGCGGCGTTCTCCCAGCAGGCGAGTCAAGCCGCGCAGACGATGCAGGAGGGAGCCGGTCAGGTCATGGCGGCGGGCGGCAGCCAGCAGGGACAGGCGCAAGCCGGTCAGCAGGGGAGCGGTCAGAGTGGGGAAAACTCCGGGAACGACGGATCAGGCAGCGGGTCGGGTGAGGCGGACGGTTCTTCATCCCCCGGCGATGAGGCGGGCAGTTCTCCCATCGAGCAGGATGCGGTCAGCGACGGCGGCGAATCCACCTACGAGCAGATTTACGCGCCGCAATTCGCCGGCGGCGAGAACGGCGAATCGCTGGGGCTTCCATCTTCCGGTGAGGATGGCGAGACCATCGGACAGGGACCGGCAGCGCCCTCGGAAGACGGCGAGAGTTTGGTTCCGTACACCGAGGTGTATTCGCAGTACGAGACGATCAACCAGCAAGCCATCGAAAACGGCGACGTGCCGTTCGAGTTTTTGCAGATCATCCGCAATTATTTTGATTCGTTGAAACCGAAGTAGTCGCGCTTGCAGCGTGACGGTCCTTTTTACAAGCGAGGTCATCATGACAGAATTACCCGTCGAACAGTTTCGCCGCATGGCAAGCCGGATCGAAAGCGAAGTGGGCAAGGTGATCGTGGGGCAGGCGGACGTGGTGCGGCATGTGCTGGTCAGCATTCTTGCGGGCGGGCATGTGCTGCTCGAAGGCGTGCCGGGACTGGGCAAGACCATGCTCATCCGCACGCTGGCGCAGGCGCTGGACTTGAAATTTTCGCGCATCCAGTTCACGCCCGATTTGATGCCCGCCGATATTCTGGGCACGGAAATCCTCGCAGACCAGGACGGACGCCGCGAGTTTCGCTTCCGCCCCGGTCCGTTGTTTGCCAATTTAATTCTCGCGGACGAGATCAACCGCGCCACGCCCAAGACGCAATCAGCGCTGCTCGAAGCCATGCAGGAACATTCCGTCACCGTCGCCGAGCGGACGTATTCGCTCGAAGAGCCGTTCTTCGTGCTGGCGACCCAGAACCCGCTTGAAATGGAAGGGACATATCCGCTGCCCGAAGCGCAGCTGGACCGCTTCTTTTTCAAGGTCAACGTGCCGCTGCCGGATGTGAACGAACTCGTGGAGATCTTCGACCGCACCACCGGCAGGGAAACGCCCGCCGCCGCACCCGCCGCCGCCGGCGCGGACATCGTGCAAATGCGCGAACTGGCGCGCACCGTTCCCATCGCTTCGCATGTGCGCGAATACATTGCTTCCCTGATTCTTGCCACGCATCCCGAAAGCGCGAATGCGTCGCCTCTTGTCAGGAAGTATGTGCGCTACGGTTCCTCCCCGCGCGGCGGGCAAGCCCTCGTGCTCGGCGCGAAGGTTACTGCCTTGCTGGCAGGAAGGTACAACGTTGCGTTTGAAGACGTTCATGCGGTTGCGCCCGCCGCCCTGCGCCACCGCCTCATCCTCAACTTCGACGGTCTTGCCGAAGGCATCCGCACGGATGATGTCATAGCCGGGTTGACGGAACAGGTTAAAAGTAATTAGGGATCGGTAATTGCCATTTACCAATCACCGCCTCTCCCATGCTCTTCTCCGAATCCACCCTGCGCAAACTGAATCAACTGACGCTGGTCGCGTCGCGGGTGCGCGCGGGCGCGGTCAAAGGCGGGCGGCGTTCGTCGCGGCGCGGCTCCAGCGTGGAATTTGCCGACTATCGCAACTACGCTCCCGGCGATGACCTGCGGCGGCTCGATTGGAACATCTACGCGCGGCTCGAACGTCCCTTCATCAAATTATTCGAAGAAGAGGAAGACCTCGCGGTGTATATCCTGCTCGATGGTTCCCGTTCGATGGATTGGGGCGATGGCGACCTGCACAAGTTTCGATATGCCCAGCGCCTCGCAGCGGGACTGGGAGCGATTGCGCTGGCTTCGGGCGATTCCCTCTCTGTGGGCTTTCTCCAAAACGGACGGGTTTCCGCCGAATTCGGTTCCACGCGCGGACAAGCCGCCCTGCCGCGTTTGTTTTCGTTCCTCGAAAATCTTCAGCCCGGCGGCATCACCAACCTTGACGCATCGCTTCAACACTATGCGCTCAAACCGCGCCGCCCCGGTCTGGTCATCCTCATCTCGGACCTGCTCGATGCCGGCGGGTATCAAGCCGGCTTGCGCCCCATGCAGGGACGCGGTCACGATGCGGCGTTGGTTCACGTCCTCTCGCCCGATGAACTCGACCCGCCTTTCTCCGGCGATTTGCAGCTGGTGGACATCGAAAGCGGACAGACGCAGGACATCTCGCTCGACGGCGGCTTGTTAACTCTCTACCGCGAACGCGCGCAAGCCTGGCTGCATGAAACGCAGGCGGAATGCCGCAGGCAGTCTGTGCGCTATCTCGGCTTGACCACGCGCGAACCCTGGGATCAAGCCCTTCTGCTCGAAATGCGCCGCGCCGGAATCGTGAAATGAACTTCCTGCTCCCCGCGGGGCTTGCGCTGCTTGCGCTCGCCATTCCCATTCTTCTGCTCTACATGCTCAAACTGCGCCGCAAACAGGCGCAGGTCTCTTCGACCCTTTTGTGGGAACAACTCCTGCGCGACCGGCAAGCCAACGCCCCATGGCAGAAACTCAAACGCAATCTTCTGCTCATTTTGCAATTGCTCATCCTTGCGGCGCTCGCGCTTGCCTTTGCGCGCCCTGCCGTTCAAACGCCCGTTGTCGCATCCGGCTCGGTCATCGTTTTGCTCGATGCTTCGGCTTCGATGAACGCAGCGGATGTGGAACCTTCGCGCTTCGAGGCGGCACGGCGTATCGCAGCGGCTCTCATCAATGAAACCGCCGCCGCCTCCCGCCTGACCCTGATTCTGGTCGGCGGGACCCCGGAGATTTTGATCGCCGCCGAAAGCGATAAGACCCTCGTGCAGTCCGCACTGGCGAAAGCGGAGGTCACCCAGGGCGGCGCGGATTGGGCATCCGCGTTTGCGTTGGCGGCAGGCGCCTCGTACGGCAGCGCAGACGTGACCTCCGTCATCATCTCGGATGGCGGCTTGCCCGAAAGCGGACTGCCCGCCCTGCCCGGCAAGATCCGCTATGTGCCGGTGGGGGAGTCTGGCGCGAACCTTGCCATTACGGCTTTGGCGCTGCGTCCTGCCGGGCGGGGCACGGAATTATTTGCCAAGGTCCAAAACTACGGAGGCGGGTCTCGTTCCGTTTTGCTCTCGATCTATTTCGGCGAGGACCTCGTCCTGGCTCGGCAGTTCGAGCTCGAAGCGGACTCCAGCAAAAGCCTGACCCTCACAGACCTGCCATCCACCCCCGGCGTGTATCGTGCGCGAATCACGCATCCGCAAGAGAATGAAAACCTGGATTCCTTCGCGCTCGATGACACCGCCTTTGCCGTCCATCAAGCCTCCTCGGTGCGGCGGGCGCTGCTCGTTTCCGAAGGGAATCTGTTCATCGAGCAGGCGCTGGCATCGCTGCCGGGTGTTCGTCCTTTCCGCGCGCTGCCCGCGGACGATGGAACCCTGCAAATTCCCAACGACCCATTCGGTTTGTATATCTTCGACGGGCTGGCTCCGGCGGAATTGCCCCCGGGAAATTTGCTCTTCATCAACCCGCCGGACAATCCGCTTTTTGAAACCGGTGCGGCGTTCACCGATATGAGCAACACGCGCGTAAATGAAAGCCCGCTCACGCGCTATGTAGACTGGAGCACGGTCCACGTGCTGCAAGCGCGAACGGTGACGCTCCCCGATTGGGCGGAAGCGCTCATCGAAGCGGGAGGCAAGCCGCTGGTGTTTGCAGGCGAAACGGGTGGACGCCGCATCGCCGTCCTCACCTTTGATCTGCGCGAAAGCGACCTGCCGCTGCAAGTGGCATACCCGATTCTGTTTTCCAACCTCATCAATTACCTGCTCCCGCCCAGCCCGTTCGACGCGACGCAATCGTTACAGCCGGGGCAGAGTCTCGTTATCTCGCCGCCGCCGGGGACGGAGCGGGTCGTGGTCGCTTCGCCTTCCAACATCGCCTACAACCTGCCGTTGAGCGGAAGCGCGCTCACGTTCACCGATACGAACGAACCCGGCTATTACGCGGTCAATTTCATCGCCGGCGATTCTTCGACGGTGGAATATTTCGCCGTCAATTTGTTCGACCCGGCGGAGTCGGATTTGAGACCGCGCGAGACGATACAGGCGGGACAGGCGGAGGTGACGGCAAACGTCCCGGATCAGATCGGACAGCGTGAGTTGTGGCGCTGGCTGGCGGGAATTGCATTCGTCATCCTTCTGATCGAATGGCAGGTTTATCATCGCAAGCGTTTGCCCGCTGCGTTGACCCGCATCCCTGGGGGCAGCCGATGAGTTTTTCCGCGCCGCTCTTTTTGCTGTTGCTGCTTTTCGCGCCGGTCATCTTTTGGATGGGGTGGACGGGCTCCGGGTCCGTAATGAGGCGGGAACTTGTCTCGCTGATTTTGCGGCTGGTCATTGTCATCGCCATCATCCTTGCGCTGGCGGGAATCGAAATCGTCCGCAAGGGAAATGACCTGGCGGTGGTTTTCCTCGTGGATGTCTCCGACTCGATGCCGGCGGAGGCGGTGGCGGCGGAGATGAGTTTCCTGCGCGAGTCGCTCGATGCGATGGGCGCAGACGATCAGGCGGCGGTGATTTTGTTCGGCGCAGATGCGCTTGTGGAGCGTCCGATGCTGGCGGGCGGCGAGTTGGGGCAGATTACATCGGTGCCGGTCACAACGCAGACCGACCTTGCAGAGGCGATTCGCCTGGGTATGGCGTTGTTCCCATCCGGCGCGGCAAAGCGGATGGTCATCCTTTCAGACGGCGCGCAAACAACGGGCGATGCGCTCAAGGCGGCGGAGTTCGCGGCGGCGGCGGGTGTGCAAATCGTCAGCGTGCCGTTCATCGCCGAAGGCGGGGTGGAAGCGCTGGTTCTGGCAGTGGATGCGCCCGCGCAGCTGCGCGCAGGCGAGCAATTCGATTTGAACATTACGATCCAATCCGATGAAGCCATGCGCGCCGTGGTGCGAGTGCTTGCCGGGAATGAGATGGTCTATCAGGGAACGCACGACCTGCGGCGCGGCGTGCAGACTCTCAGCCTGCCGCTCAGCGCAGATGTGACCGGTTTTGTGCGTTATCAGGTGCAGATCACGCCGGAACAGGATGGGTATTATCAAAACAACACGCTCGATGCGTTCTCGCAGGTGCAGGGCGCGCCTTCGATTTTGATGGCCGCGCCCAGACCCGGCGACCCGCTCCCCGGCGGCGAACCAAGACCGGATGAATCGGCGGCGGTTTTCCAGGCGCTGAAAACGGCAGGCTATACCGTGAACCTCGTCACGCCCGGCGCGCTCCCGGCGGATTTGCCCACGCTCGCGCAATACAACTCGGTGGTGCTGGTGAACGTCCCGGCGCGCGAGTTGGGCAGGAACCAGATGCTTGCCCTGCAAACCTACGTGCGCGACCTCGGCGGCGGACTGGTGGCAATCGGCGGCGCGACCAGTTACGGCGTGGGCGGTTACTATGGCACCCCGCTCGAAGAGACCCTGCCGGTGGATATGCAGATCAAGGACGAAAAACGCCGCCCTTCGCTTGGCATTGTTTTCATCATTGACCATTCCGGCTCGATGGCAGACCTGAGCGGCGGCGTGGAAAAACTGGAACTGGCGAAGGAAGCCGCGGCGCGTTCGATTGAATTGCTTTTCCCCACCGACCGGGTCGGCGTGATCGCCTTCGACGACACGGCAAGCTGGGTGGTGCCGATGACGGAGTTGGACGACCCCGGCGCGGTCATCAACGCCATCGGTTCGATCCGCACCGGCGGCGGCACAGACATCATGGCGGGCGTGCAGGCGATGGCGGATGTCTTCCCGAACGATCCTGCCACGGTCAAGCACGTCATCCTGCTCACCGATGGCGGCGCAGACCCAACCGGTATTCCGGAACTCGTGCAGAAACTTTATGAAGAGAACGGCATCACCCTTTCCACCGTCGGCATCGGGCGCGACGCCGCGCCGTTCCTCGACGACCTCGCGGCAGCCGGGGGCGGGCGGTACCACTTCACGAGAGACGCCTCCAGCATCCCCAGCATCTTCACCGAGGAAGTGAGCCTCGCCTCGCGCGCGTACATCGTCGAAGAACCCTTCTTCCCGAAACTCCACAACTCGTCGCCCATCCTCGCAGGCATTGATGAAGTCCCGCCGCTCCAGGGCTATGTCGCCTCCAGCCCGAAAGACCTCGCGCAAGTGATTCTGATTTCACCGAAAGAAGATCCCATCCTTGCGGTGTGGCAGTATGGACTGGGGCGCGCCGTCGCGTTCACCTCAGACGCCACCGGGCATTGGGCGCGCGATTGGGTGCGCTGGGAAGACTTCCCAACCTTTTGGGTGCAAGCCATCCGCTATTCGCTGGGCGAGGTGCAGAACGTCTCGCTCGAAATGAGCATCGTCCCCGAGGGCGAGTCCGCGCAGATCGTGCTCGACGCCTTCAGCGCGGGCGGCGATTTCCTCAACGGCTACGAGATCGAAGCCAGCATCGTCGCGCCAGACGGCGAAGCGGAACTGGTCACGCTCACGCAGGCTGCGCCGGGACGTTACACCGCCGAATTTACTCCCGCCGGGCAGGGCGTATACCTGATTCATTTTGCAGGGACATCGCAGGAGGGAGCCGCGCTTTCCGAGACGACCGGCTGGACGATGACTTACTCGCCCGAGTACCGCCGCCTCCAACCGGACCTGGACCTGCTCGTCCGCCTGACAGCGATCACGGGCGGTGAGGTTGCCTCTGCCAACCCCGCCGACATCTTTACCCACAACCTGAGCGGTTCGCGCGCCTCGCGTCCCATTTGGGGCTGGCTGATCCTGCTGGCGACCCTGCTCCTGCCCTTCGACATTGCCGTGCGGCGGTTGATTCTCACCAGACAGGATTTCATCCGTTTGCGGGAGTTCATGCGTTCAAGATTGAGTTTCGGAAAACGCGAAATTGCCCCGCAAGAATCCAGCCCGCGCATGGATGCCTTGATGCAAGCCAAAGTGCGCGCGCGGGAGAATTTGCAAACGCCAGCCAAAGACGAAGAGTCCGTATCCCTGCCCATCGAGCCAGCCGCTCCGCCTGTGAAAGAATCCCCGCCCAAGCCGGAGGTCTCCACCACGTCTGCGCTGTTGGAGCGGAAGAAGAAAATCAAGAAGAACGAATAAAAGCGTTCCTGACGCCCAACATCTTCATGCTGTTTGGACGCTAACAAATCTCTTTCCGCAACTCCGCTTTTTGAACTTTGCCCATCGCGTTGCGCGGCAGGTCGTTTCTGAAAACAATGGATTTGGGACTTTTATACGGCGCCAGTTTTTCGCGGCAAAAGCGGATCAATTCCTCGCCGGTCACTGATTCCGTTTTATGGAGCACCACCACCGCTGTGACCTTTTCCCCCCACTCCGGGTCGGGACAGCCGATCACCGCGCACGCCGCCACCGCGGGATGCTCCGCCAGCACGCGCTCCACCTCGGGCGGGTAGATGTTGAGTCCGCCGCTGATGATCAGGTCCTTGGAGCGTCCGCACAGGGTCAGGTAGCCGTCCGCCTCAAGGTAGCCCAAATCTCCGGTCTTGAACCAGCCGTCGGGTGAGAAAGATGCGGCGGTTTTATCCGGTTGACGCCAATAGCCTTTGAAGACGTTCGGTCCGCGAATCTCCAACTCTCCTATTTCTCCATCTGCCAGTATCGCGCGTGTTTCTGAATCAACAATTCTCACCTCCACGCCCGGCAAGGGAAGTCCCACCGAGCCGATGCGCCGCTCGCCGTTGAGGGGATTGGAACAGTTCATGCCGGTCTCGGTCATGCCGTAGCGTTCGAGCAGGGTGTAACCGAAGGTCTTTTGAAAGCCGGTGAAGACTTCATCGGGCAGGCGATCCGAACCGGAGGTGATGAGGCGAACTTTTGAGAGGTTGAATTGGTCGGCGTTGGGTGTGGTCAGCAATCGCGTATGAATGGTGGGCACCGCCATGAAAACCGTGCAGCGTCCGCTCGAAAGCAGTTCGAGCGTCTTCTGCGCGTTGAACTCGCGCATGAGCAGTGTCGTCGCGCCAGCGTGGAGCGCGCCGTGCAGCGCGACGAACAGTCCATGCACGTGAAAGATGGGCAGGACGTGGAGGAGGACGTCGTCGGGAGTCCAGCCCCAGGCTTCGTGCAGAGATTGAAGATTGGAGATCAGGTTGCCGTGTGTGATCTCCGCGCCTTTGGGTCTGCCGGTGGTGCCGGAGGTGTAGATGATGACGGCGGTATCATTCAAATCGCCGGTGGTCGAGTAGTCCCGAACGTTCGTCGCAAGGGACGTATCGAGACCACCACTTAGGTGAGAATTCGAGGTTAGAGAATTAAACTCCTCCGGCTTGGAGGGATCGAGAAAAACGCATTCCTTCAACTCAGGCAGTTGCGAAAGGATGGGGACGATTTTTTCTTTGGATGACTCGAGCGCGAAGAAGAGTTTTGCGCCGGAGTCTTCGAGGAAGTATTTCAACTCATCGGGCGGGTAGGCGAGATTGAGCGGCAGGGTGATTGCGCCAAGACGAACCGCCGCCAGGTGCAGAAGGATGAACTCAAGACATTTCGAGAGTTGCAGCGCCACGCGGTCGCCGGGTTGCAATCCGAGGCGTTGCAGGTACGCCGCGGTGCGGTTGACCTGCTCATCCAATTCGGCGTAGGTGAGTCGCTGCAACGGCGGGTCAAGGAACTCGAGCGCGACCTTATCAGGATACTTGCGGACGTTCTCAGTGAAGGAGTTGAGGAAAGACATCAGATCTGTTCCCTTATTGATCAGTCTCCAAATTTAGTTCGGCGGTTGTCATCCCGTTCTTCAGGGTCCTGATGATAAACGCCGGGACGAGAAGCAACAGCCAGTAGAGGGCAATGGCAATCAAAAACGCCTCCAAATTCTTGAATTCAGCGCGTCCCACCCGGATGGCACGCCACACAATTTCATGCACAAAACCAGTTGCTGCAATCAGTGCAGTATCTCTCATCAAGGCAATCACTTCGTCGAAACCCACCAAGCCCAGCCCTCGCCAGGACACACGTTGTCCATGCCCCGCAGTGGCGAAACCCGCGCGAAACACTTCACTCAGACGCGCACCATAATTGACTGCCAGCGCCAGCGAACCAGCCAGAAGACCGGGCAGGAAGATGCCCAATTGCGGAAGCGCCAAAAAGATAAATAGAATCTGCACATACAGCGGGGTCGCATCCAGGGCTGAGACAAAAAATGTGCTCGTTACGCGGATGGGTGAATTTGTCGAGCGGCGTCCTAATCCAAGAATCAACGCCAAAGGGATCGCCAGTAATAACGCAACAACTGCGACACCCAACGTGGCTCCAACTCCACCGGCAATGAATGTCCAGTTTTTCAGCATGAAATCGAAATCCAACATGGCGACCTCCTAACATGTTTTTGCTGCACTCATCCGATCATACTGCAAATGCAGCTTCACCTCCACAACGGAATCCGTTCGGGGATGCGTTGATCGCCCAACTCATGACAGAACTTTTTCAGTTTGGGATATGCGCCGCGCCATTTCAGGTCATCCAATTTTTCTGTGAGCGGCACATCCGTACGCAGGGTGGAGAGTTCACGGAACAAGAGCGCGTCCTTGTAATTGTTTTGCAGGTTTTCGACCAACGTAGTGGCACGCCCCGAGCCCAGCGGGATTTGTTTCGGGTCTTTGGGAATAGCCTCGATGTGTTTGAACCTCGCCAGCACCGCCGCCGTGGACTTCGCGCCCCAGCCTTGAATGCCCGGATAACCATCTGCCGAGTCACCGACGAGCGCGAGATAATCGGGAATGGACTCCGGGCTGACGCCGAATTTTTCGATCACGCCCTGTTCATGGAGGAAGATCTCGCGGCGGCGGTCCCAGCAGATCACCCGGTCGCCATCCACCATTTGCGCCAAATCCTTATCCACCGAACAAATGACGATCTGCTCCACAGATTTGACTTTCTTGAACCGCGCCGCCGCGGTGGCAATGGCGTCGTCTGCTTCGAACTTGACCATGGGCCACACCACCAATCCCAGCGCCTCTGCCGCCTTCTCCGCCAGCGGGAACTGCGCCAGGAGGACGGGGTCCACACCTGCGCCGGTTTTATAGCCGGGATAGAGTTGGTTGCGGAACGACTCGATGACGTGATCAAACGCCACCGCGACGTGAGTGACGTTTGGGTCATTGAGTAACAGGAGCAGGCTGCGGAGGAGTCCGAGCGTCGCGCCGACTTCGCGTCCGTCCGGCGCTTTTTTCGGCGGCGCGCCGAAATGGCTGCGGAACAGTTCATACGTGCCGTCAACGAGATGGATTTTCATGTGCTGCCAACTCCTTTTCCATGTATACGGTCATTACGCCGATAAATCCCGACATCGCATCCGCGCCGGAGGTGTGACCGACGGAGAGCAACTTTGTGATCGCAGACCGGACTGCAGCCGAATCGCCGATGTTTAACGCGTGGAACAAATTATGCCACAGGACTCCCGCTTCGCCTCTCCCCGCGGACCTGATCCACGCCGCCGAAAGGGAGGTGGTCAACGCTGAGGCGGTTTCCGCCACCTCCCACGCCAGGATGCTGGCAATTTCAGGCGGGTGAATGATCCATGCCGCGTACAACGCGCCCATGATGAAGTCGTCCCCGGAGGGGGTGAGTCCAATGCCCAAACCGGCGAGTTGGGAGGCGAGTATTTTTGCCGTTGGGATATCGGCGTTGGCAAGGGCGGAGAAGAGATTGGAGGATTGGAGAATTGGAGAGGAGTAATTGGTAATTGGTAATTGCGCAAGGTAATTTGGAATGTCTTTTCTTTTGGCGTGCAATGTTTCCCAATCAGGGCTTGGATTCCAGAGTTTCGCGTTTGCGGTGTGGATGATGAAATTGCCGAGGGTAAGTTGATTGATAGAAGAAGAGACTGGAGACTTGGAACTGAGGTTCTCCCCAAAGCAAATACCCTCTGTAATGACCAGATTGAACGGACCGTCCCCGATTTCCGGCGTGACGATGGACAGGACTTCCCTGCGCTCGTTGATGAGATTGCAGGCGCGGTCGAAGCGGTGTAAAACGCGCGGGTGACGGGTATCCGCCAGCCAGTCACGGATGGCGCGAGTGAGGGAAAGGGCGTTTAGAACTCGCATGGGCGTATAATCTGGACAGAGTCTATCATATTGATCTGCCCAAAAAGGAGCCTCGCATGACCGCAAATTTCCTCGCACGCCTCTTCGAACACAACAACTGGGCAAACCAAAAAATCCTGGAGGCTTGCTCCGCTCTGACCGATGAACAACTCGACGCCCCGCCGCAATCCGCCACGGAGGGCAGCATTCGCGCTACGCTGATCCATCTGGTATCGGCGCAATACGGTTATCTGAGACTCCTCACCCTCCCGCTGGAAGAGCGGCGGGATCGCGTTACGGTGCAATTCGATGAATTGCAGGCATCCTTGAAAGACAGCGGTGAACGGCTGCTGGAACTCGCCAAAGACGTTGACAAACTCCCCCAATCCCGGCTCCAAACACGGGACGACTACTACGTCGAGCCGTGGGTGCTGATGGTGCAGATCATCAACCACGCCACCGAACACCGCGAACAGATCAAGAGCATGCTCACCGCGCTGGGCATCGAACCGCCTTCGATCGATGGCTGGGACTATGGTGATGTGATGAAGGCGCTTGTGCCGATGGAGAAGTGAGTGGAGAATATCAAGGCTCCGATCCTCGATCTTGAATCATTCGTTGTACAAATGTCTCAAGTGACGTCGGCTCGCGTCTCAAAATCCACCGCAACACGTTGACATTCCCCACCAAGCCCCACTGATCGTAATACTCGAACATCCTCACCAGGTTTTCGACTGCGTACCCGCTCATTCCACCCGTGCGCCTGCTCCAGTCTCGAATCGCCTCTTTCTCAGCCTTTACCTTCTTGCCCAAAACCCGCCCGAACACCTCCGCCGCCTCCGCATGAGATGTGGGTCCCGTCCCCGCCAATTCATACGTCGCATTGAAGTGACCCGGCTCGGTCAGCACGATCCGCGCGGCTTCAGCAAGGTCGTCCAAATCCAGAAAACTGAACTTCGCCTCAACAGAATACGGAACATGCAGTACACCGTCTTCCAAGAGGCTCTTCCACCCTGCCAATAGATTCTGCATATACGGCGCGGGTTGAAGAATGGTGAAAGGTAACCCCGACTCGAACAGCCTCTCCTCCACGCGCATCTTTTGCCAGTGATGGTTCATCACTTCGATCTGCGGATGCAACACCGAGTGATAGACAAAATGCTCCACGCCCGCTTTCCGCGCTTCCCCAATTACTAAATTACCAATTACTCCTTCATCAGGACTCATATTCGGACAAATATGATACACCGCCCGCACCCCCTCCATCGCCGAGCGAATCGCAACTTTGTCGCGCAAATCCCCGACGATGATTTTCTCTGCGCCTAACGAGCTCGCAACCGAAACCTGCTCTTCCCGATGAACGAACGCACAAACACCTTCCGCTTTCGTGAGGGATTTGAGCAGAGCTTTGCCCGTCTTGCCGCTTGCGCCAGTGAGGAGGATCATGGGGCTATTTTAGCAAACTCCCAGCCCAAAGGACTTGGTCTATTCATAACACCTTCATCAAGCATTTGATGTTACATACAATATCGTATATAATACCGCCATGAGCGTCCCCAACATTGTACTGGACACCAATGTTATCATCGCCGCCCTGCGTTCAAAGAGAGGCGCTTCGAACAAGTTGTTGACATTAGTCGGAACGCATCAGTTTGAAATCCACGATTCGGTTGCGCTGATTCTTGAATACGAAGAGGTCATTCAACGTCACCGGGATGAACTGGGATTATCTGAAGAGGATGCGTCAATTTTCATTGATTCTCTGTGTTCGATGGCGCATCATCACCAGATCTATTTTCTGTGGAGACCCTTCCTGACCGACGTAAATGACGAACTTGTCCTTGAATTGGCGGTTTCGGCAGGATGTGAATACATCGTGACCCATAACATCAGTGATTTCAAAGGGACAGAACAATTTGGAATTCAGGCAATCACTCCAAAAGAGTTTTTGCAGATACTTCGTGAGGTGAATGAATGAGCGCATTAAGTTTACGCCTACCCAAATCATTGCATGAACAACTTCGTGAACTGGCAAAGGAGGAGGGTATTTCGGTGAATCAGTTTGTGATGCTTGCCGTCGCTGAAAAAGTCGCCGCCATTTCAACCATTGAATATTTGGAAAAACGAGCCAAGCGCGGCAGCCGCGAAAAATTGCTTGAAATTCTGAGTAAAGCCCCAGACGTAGAACCAGAGGAGGCTGACAAGTTGTAGCTGTGGTGCGAGTCCCTGTCTTGAGATAAACCTCGCATGTTCCGAGTTGACTTCAACGAACGGACCCCTCTCCCGTCTACCACTCCGCTACTCTTCGGGTACGATGTCCCCCAACCCCCATTCTGGGGGCAGGGGAGAAGCCAGGCCTCCATCAAACAAGATTATCTTTGGAACCGATTCGTCTATCATGCAGAAAAGAAACCGACCTCATACCCTCTCCCTTGGGAGCCCCACGGGGGTGCTTCGCGAAGGGGCAAACGGACATGCCGATCAATCAGGCCAATCAGGGTGAGGTCCAACCCACACGCCGATCAATCGTCGGAATCGGGGGTGAGGTCCATTACGATGCAAGCGCAGGATGGGGGAAATACTGGCGTACGCTCAAAGAGCGGTTTGACAAAAATGAGGGGGCTTACGTTAATAATTCAACCTTCAGACGCTGATGGGCAAGAGAGACTTTTCCATAGCGGTATTGCAAATCCTTGATCAGCAGATTAAAGAACTCTGTGGTGTCTTTTGGATTCTCGTCCTTATTCCTTGCTAAGTGAATAATTGCTCTAAATCTAGGTCGATTTGCAGGATATAGGATTTGATATTCAAACCCTAGGTTTACATCCTTATTAATGCTTTGTGGATCATGGGAGGTAAAGTCCGAGATAAGTTTCTTGATTTTAGGCGAATTGGCAGATGGTTTCTGAAGTGAGTCTTTCCAAGACAAATCATAGGAAAGATCATAATTCTCATTGTTCTTAGGTTCATTCGTTCGGAATTCGTTTTTCACAAAAAAATAGAATGATATTTCTCTAAGAAAAGTGAACAGACAATCTTCCTTTGGGCTGGGATCTTTCTTCGAAGATGAGATTAAAGACCACAAATATGATTCGAGTTCGCTTCTTAAGTCATTAGTGTATATTGAGTCATGTCTAATTGCGGCTACTAACTCCTCAACTTGATAATTTGGTTGATTAGTAATGAAAACGTAATTTTTGAACGATACTTTATAGTCTTCGTGTATTTTGACAAACGCCTCCCAAGTTGGTTTAATAAAATTATCATAATACGTATGATCCATTTCAGACTTTCGAGCAACAAGTTTCCTGATTAATTCAAGCAGATCTACTACTTCGGATATCATTTTGTTTCTCCTCGAAAGAATTTGGAGCTAACGATTTATAACCAATAATAGGAAAATCCATCATATTGTCAACCCCTTATGATTTTGGTTTCTACTTCTTCTATACCCAAAGGTGACAAATAAACGATCTCATTTGCTTTGTCATATTCAATTAATCGCTCTCCATGAAGTTTAACTAATACATCGCTTTTAAATTCCCTTATGCGTGGATGTTCGACCCACTCGCACAGATCTTCCGTAAGCACGCCTGTATCAGGTTCTGTGTAAAGAAGGAGTAAAGTTTGTTGTTTGTAAGAAAGTCCTAACTTCAATACGCGTTTTTTACCAGCAATATTCCATATAAATGGTGATTCCCGTTGAGAAATTGCATCTACGACAGCTTGGGCTTCTTCAAGAGATAGTTTATGATAAATGCGAATCAATTCACAAGTAATCCAATCACAAGTGCGGATAATTGTTGCCATATCGATTTGATTAGCTTCAACGTCTCCGCCCACATGCCCTATCCCTCGTTTGCCACGTAGAGTATATAAATAAATCAGTGCTCGGGGAATAATTACCCGCGTTGATTCGTTTCCGCTTGTTATAGGAAGTTTAATTAATTTCCCACATTCATCGGCAAAGTTTGAAATATGTGTTCCGAAAGGGATAAACGCTCCCGTGAGTTCATTCTGTAAAAACCGCAATATGCCTTCACAAAACTTTCCCGCGCTTAATCCCGCTGCATCCCATGACGAATCGCGGCTTGCCCCAGAATATCGCTTTTTCAGTTCCAAATACGCAGTTATTATTTTTTGTCTAAATTTATTTGGAACATTGGAAAGCGCCGTTTCCAAGTCAATTGAGCTATGTGAAGTACTCGTATTGCCCGTCATTGTTCTTTTCCCTTTTCAATCTTCCATCACGAACAAATCTAGCAATAGGTCCAGAAAGTTCATTAGGTTTCAAAGTAGTTGCTTTCTTAGTTTTTGCATGTTCGATAATACTATTTAAAGTTTGGTGTTTGGAAAAGAAATTTTCATCAATCAATGATGATAATATCGTCGCGGGTCCTATTGCTCTTGCTTTGGATTTCTTACCTTCAATCTCGGGTGTGCTAGCAGATTTAGTTTTCCTCTTTGGTGACAACTTCTTCCTATTACTAGAGCGCGTTTTGGGGATTTCGTGTTCCTGGCTAATGCTAACGCCAAGAAATTCACTCAGAACAATTTCCACTACTCTTAACTGAACCGCTTCAGATTTAAAAGCGTTTACAACTTTTGCTAATTCAGTAAGTTGTATTTTGAGTTCATCAAAATCACGAATAGTTGCCATATCTGCTCTCCCTATCAACGAATTTGGACGAAATACGTTGGATGTCATTATACCATTTTCCTGAATTATCTCGTTCTTATTTCTCAATTCACCGTCAGCGTCTCGGGTGGAAGAAATGCCTGATGGTCGGAATCAACCATCGGCTTGGAAAGAAGCGGGTGCTCTCGATACGCTTCGCTACTCGACCACCAGTATCCACTTTCTACTTTCCATTCACAATCTCCCACACCCGATTCGAATTCAGCGGGATTTCCAAAATCTCAAAATCCACATCATGTAAAGCGTCTTCCAATGCCTGCGCAAACAGCGGACCGACGGGGATCGCGCCCGCCTCCCCGGCGCCCTTCACGCCCATCGGGTTGAGCGGCGAGAGCGTTTCGCCGTGTGCAGTTTCGATGCGCGGCACATCCAGGCTGGTGGGCAGGTGATAATCCATGAACGTGCCGTTGAGCAGCTGCCCATTTTCGTCGTAGGCGAGACGTTCATAAAAGGCGTTACCGATTCCTTGTGCGACACCACCGTGAATTTGACCATCGAGAATTAGAGGATTAATCACCTTGCCGCAATCATGCACGACGAGATATTTTTGGATTTTGATTTGCATCGTTTCGGGATCCGCTTCGAGAATCATCGCGTGGATGCCGCTGGCGGTGGCGCCTCTTTCTGGACCGAAATAGTTGGTCGCCTCCAACCCGGGCTCTGTGCTAGGCTTGACCGCTCCACGCATCGGATTCGCCTTGCCTGCCAATTCACCCAGTGAAATGGACAGGCGCGGCATGTCCTGCACTTTCACGAAGCCATCTTCGAGTTCGAGTTCCTCTTCGGGCGCGTTGAGATGTTCGGAGGCAAGTTTGAGAATTTTCTTGCGCACGACCTTTGCGGCCTCGTTGATGGCATTGCCCGCCACGACCGCGCCACGGCTGGCAAACGTCCCTGCGCCCCAATAGAACTGGTCGGTGTCGCCCGTGACCACGTCAATCTTATCCACGCTCACGCCGAGCTGCTCTGCAACGATCTGCGCGTAACTCGTGTAATGACCCTGTCCCTGCGTGCCGACGCCCGTGACGACCGAGACGCGCCCGCTTCCCATCACCTGTACTTTTGCCCCTTCGTAGGGACCGATGCCCGTCCCTTCAACATACGCGACGATGCCGATGCCAACGTGTTTGCCTTCGGCGCGTAGTTTCGGCTGTATTTCGTTGACGAATTTGTGATACTCGATCTTTTCAAGCGTGTGGTCGAGCAGCGGTTCGTAATTTCCGCTGTCGTACACCAGCGGGACAAAATCCTGATAGATGATCTCATTGTTGTACGGGAATTGATTTGGCTGGATGAAATTACGCCGTCGGATTTCGGCGCGGTCAATCTTGAGTTCCTTTGCGGCAATGTCCAACAGGCGCTCGATGACAAACGTGCCATGCTGACGTCCCGCGCCGCGCTACGGCGTGACGATGGTCTTGCTGGTAAAGACCGCCGTGAACTCGCTGTAATAGTTTCGGATGTCGTACACGCCAAGCGTGTTGGCTTGCGAGTTGAGTGCCACAGTCAAGCCATACGGAGCATACGCGCCCGTGTCATGCAGAAAGACGTCATGCACGCCGAGAATGCGACCGTCCTTGTCGAACGCCGCCTCCGCATCGTGAATTTGTCCGCGCTCGTGTGTGGTGGCGACGAAATTCTCGGCGCGGTCTTCGATCCATTTGACGGGGCGGTTCAACTTCATCGCCGCCCACGGGACGAGAACTTCCTCTTGATAGAACATCATGATCTTCGGGCCGAATCCGCCGCCGATGAACGGCGCGATGACGCGGACCTGCCGCTCTGACAGCCCAAGCATGCCCGCCAGCCCGTTTCGAATCACGACGGGAGCCTGAGTGGTGTCCCAGACCGTTAATCTCCCCGCGCGCTTATCCCACTCCGCGACGATGCCGCGGTTTTCCATCGCCGCGGCGCAGCCGTGCTCGTAATTGAATCGGCGCTTGATGACCAGCGCCGCCTCCTTTTTCGCTGATTCGTAATCGCCCTTCGTCTGCACCACATGCGCCGCGACGTTCGAGCCAATCTCTTCATGGATGATTGGACTCTCTGCACCTAAAGCCTTTTCCATATCAACGACGGCTTCAAGCGGTTCGTAATCCACTTGAATATCCGCCAGCGCATCTTCGGCGATGTAGCGACTCTCCGCCACGACCATCACGATTGGCTCACCCGCAAACTTGACCTTATCCTTTGCGAGCGGAACTTGAGTCTTTTCATTGAAGATAATATCCTTCACTGGCGGCGGCGAGACGAGCAGTGGTCCAGGCTTCCAGTAATCGCCCAGGTCATTCGCCGTGTAAACCGCAACTACACCCGCGCGTTGGAGTGCCTGCGAAACATCAATGTTATTTATCTTCGCATGAGCATACGGACTCCGCAAAAACGCCGCGTGGAGCATGTTAGGCAAATCCACATCGTCCACGTATAAGGCTTGTCCCGTCAGCAGACGCGGGTCTTCGTTACGCTTAATCCGTTCGCCGAAGTATCGAGTGGTCATAATTCTCCAATTCTCGTTCGTCTAATTCTCCAATCCTCAGACTCACGAAAGCCGAGAATTAGAGAATCATAGAATTTTTCTACTTTCTACACCCACGCCACCGCTCTGCAAAACGCCGCCTCTCCGCCTTTGAATTTCCATGGGAAGACGCCGAGGGTGATGCGTTTGTTGTGCAGTTCCTTCAAGCCGATGTCGCCGCCTAGATTCTCCACGTGGATGCAATCGTGCGGGAACAAGGCATTGTGGGTGAGTTGGTATGCTGAATCGGGGAAGAGTTCATCCATCTTATCCGCGCCGAATTTCGCTTCCGTCTTCGCACGGACTTTCTGCCAATGCTCTAATCCGCCTTTGCCGAGGAAACGACCAATAGGCAGATTCATAGGATGATCCGTCGAAATCATATCTACGCCCCAGATGTGGATTTTCTTCTTCAACAGCCAGTCGCAAATGCTGTAATGCGGACCTGGATGGCGATGGATGTACTTCTCTTCGTCCGCTTCTTCGCCGAAGAACGAGTACTTGTGCCAGCCTGTGTGAATGAACAATATGTCGCCTTCGCGCACATCCGCCCGCTTTTCGATATCTTCAGGCGTAAACAGACCGAGTTCATCGAGCATGTCGCTCAGGTCAACGATGACGCCAGGTCCGTAACACCACTCGATGGGGATTTGGTCAATGGTCTTGCCTTTGGTCACGAAATGCCGCGGCGCATCCAGGTGCGTGCCCATGTGATTGGAGGTCTGGATGTACTGCGCATTTACTCCCTGTTCCGCTTTGCGCTTGATGTATTTCACTTCAAATGGCGGGTAGAAGGGCCAGAAGGAACAATCCTGGTTGAGGTCTTGGGATAGATCATAAATCTTAGTCATGGGAAACTCCTTTGTTGAAATCAGATTTGAGAATTAGAGGATTGGAGAATTGGGTGGTGGCGTTTCGAGCCAGGCGATGTCGGTTTCGTCGAAGAAGGTGTTGGGAAAATCATCTGGCAGACGTGAGGTGAGATATTCGACAGGGCTTTCTTTCACAGTCTTGGCAACAGTGATTTCCCCCGATTTTTGACCCTTCAGGCTGGAAATATAAAGGTTGAGTTGACGCGCAATGTCGGTCAAGCGCGTAGCATAGCTTTGCGAATCGGCGGATGGCATCAATTCACGCGCAGAGGCACGATTGAGCCAGTATTTCGTCTCGAACACACTGCCGCGAGAATAATACAAAAATTGAATCTTCTCCCCAAAATGATAACGCCCAAACGACTCAGCAATGTTTGCTCCGATTGAATCCGCGGCGCGGGAAATTTGTTTGCCAACTACATCTTTGGCGAAATCGTCCCAATGCGAAGCAACCTTGTATATTGCATCGGCAATTTGTTCGGCGCTTTTCAACACTCTTACATCTTCCAATGATGTCGGCATATCAACCTCAATTCTCTAATTCTCCCAATTCTCTTTTTTACAACTCATATTTCTCCGCATAAGCAAGCAAAGCATCCTCGAAAATCTTCAATGGCGGTCTCACCAACCCCGCGCCTACCTGACCAACGCCCGCATTTTTATGAGCGATGCCAGTATTGATGCGCGGCGTGATGCCCAACTCCACGACTTTGCGAAGATCAATTCCTGTCGGTGTACCGCGGAAATCGAGTGACGGCATGGTGAAATATTTGCTTTCGGCAAAAGTGATCTCATACATCTCAAGAGTCGCGTTCATCGCGTCCTTCGGCGTGCCGCCCACAAAAGTGACAATCGCGGGCGCGGTCGCCATCGCAAAGCCGCCGATGCCTGCGGTCTCGGTGATGGCGCTGTCGCCGATGTCGGGGTTGGCATCCGCTTGGGAAAAGCCCGAGAAGAACAGACCCACTGGAATTTCGGCAGGAGCCGTGAACCATTGCTTCTCACCCAGCCCACTTACACGGATCCCAAAATCTGTGCCGTTGCGCGCCATGGTCGTCACAATGGTCGAACCCTCCACGCCATGCGCGGCGTCTGTCATCGCTTTGCACGCTGCCATGACAGGGTTCAACACGCTCAGTGCGTTATCGCCAATGAATTGCAGCACCTCTGCTTCCACAGTGTCATCTTTCACCACCTTTGCAATCAACGGCGCGAGCAGTTTTAAAAATAGCAGCGAACCCGCCTTGTTGCGATTATGCCCCTCATCGCCCATGTGCAGCGCCTCGGCAATCAACGCACGCAGGTCAATTCCATTTGAATCTGCAAGTGCATCCGCCAACACGACACCCAATACATCGTTCATCCAGCGCAGACGCCTCAACACATCTTCGCTGTACGCGCCGTAGCGCAAAACCTTTCCGTAGCCCTCATTCAAATTGGAAAATGACTTGTTCCCGTGCTCGGCATTTTCCACCACATAAACTTTCATCGAAGCGGATGTGACTCCCGCCATCGGACCGACTGCGCCGTGGTGATGACACGAATCAAACTCGACCTCGCCTCTTTCTACCATTGCAGTTGCTTCTGCTTCGGATGCCGCCACGCCCTCGAACAGCATCGCCCCAATGATCGCCCCCCGCAGCGGACCCGACATCCGCGCCCACTCGATCGGCGGACCCGCGTGGAGGAACAGATTATCCTTCATCCCAGGGATGACGTCACGCGCGGTAGCGATGCCCTTGAGGATGGGGCGTGCTTCCATCAAACGATTGATAGCAGTGGTATTGGCATTATTTATGTCCATGAGTATCTCCGTGTGAGAATTTGAGAATTTGAGAATTGGAGAATTCTCTGCTTCTCTAATTCTCTTTTTTGCTTTTCATCTTCGCCAGCAGCGATGCCAGTCTCTCATTCCCACCTGCAGGCGGACGCCATTCCACATGCACGGCTTGCGCGCCCTGTGAGAGGAGGCTGTCATAAAACGACTCCAGCCCAACGTTGATGGCGGCGAGCGGCTGCTTCAATTGCTCGAGATTGACAGGGGTAAATTCATATTTCTTTCTGCCGCTAAACCGCAAACTGACATATTCCACGGCTTCCGTTGCTGTTTTGAAAACTGTCACACCCGCCTCTTGCAACTGCGAGACTTGAGACTGGAGATTTTGCGGGTCATCATCTGTGCCGATGACGATTGCCACAAATTCCAATTCCCCTAATCCACCAATTCTCTTCTCTTGTATCTCTTTTATCACTGGAACTAACTCCCCCGCAGGGTCAAGATGCGAACCTTCACCAAGAACCACATCAAAGAGAATCATCCCAACCTCCGAGTCAGATGCTTCTTGTTTCATCCGTCTGATTCGTAAATCATTATCAATCATCGGGTGCAAGCGGCCGATCATGAAGAATTCATCGCCGAGGTCTATGATGGTGTGTGCTTTGCTGTGGAGCGGGTCTTCCAAATTCTGAGAATTAGTGATGGGAGAATTGGAGAATAACGGAGAAAGACTCGCTTGCAGACCGATCATCGTTTCATAGGCGAGAGTTCCGCCAGAGAATAGACCACGAACAAAACGAGAATTTGAGGATCGGAGAATTCTCGAATCCTTAACCCTCAAATTCTCCAATTCTCTAACAGCCAGTTCCGCCGCTTCACTCAAACTCACCGCAAAATGCAAATTGCCGATCTTTCTGGCGGGCGCGGGATAACCAATGAAATAGATCACAACAGGTTTGCCCGTCCCTTGCGCGGCGGAGATGAGTTGAGTTGCAACATCTGGTGAGGGCGGTTTGGAGATAAGCACGATAACTTTCGTGTCATCATCACGCGCCAGCGCATCGAGCGCTTGATGTGCGGTGATCGCGCCGACATCGGACTTCAAATCCCGCCCACCTGTGCCAATCGCGTGGGAGATGCCTCCACCCAGTTCATGGATGTGCGCCGTCACGGCTTGCGTGCCCGTGCCAGACGCTCCGACCACGCCGATGTTGCCGCGCCGCACGTGGTTGGCGAATCCCAAACCAATTCCATTAATGATGGCGGTGCCGCAGTCGGGTCCCATCACAAGCAGACCTTTTTCGCGGGCAGTCTTCTTCAAGGCAATTTCATCTTCGAGCGAGACATTGTCGCTGTAGAGAAAAACATGTTTTCCCAAATCAAGGGCTTCCCGCGCCACGCCCGCCGCATAACGCCCAGGGACGGAAACCAACACCCAATTCGCCTCTGGTAACTGCTTGACCGCCGCGCTCAAACTTCTTGGACGAAAATCCTGTGAAACTGCGGACGATTTTCTGCGAGCAAGCAGTTCATCCACCTGACTGATTGCATTTGCGGCAGAGGCATCATCCTCCGCTTTGACAACGATGAGCAAATCATCAGGGTTGGCAGTGACGGATTCGGGCAGAAGGTTGTTTGCCGCGAGCAAGTCACGGTTGGCGGGAGTCGCCATCACCGCGCCCGCATCCACGACGCCAGGCAATCTGAGCAAGCCGCGCTGCAATTGCATCAACACGACCGAGTCGTAATATGCCCCCGCGCGGACGTTCCATTTGATGACGGTCATATCTTTCGCACCACCTTCTCGATGTCTTCTGCCCATGCAAGCAGGGATTCATCCGAGTTCCATTTGCCGACGAGTTGCAGCCCCATTGGCAGATCTTCTTCGTTCTTTGTTGTGGGGATATTGATGGCGGGAAATCCGATTTGAGTCCACGGCAGGCACATGACGGGGTCGCCTGTGGAGTCGAGTCCCTTTGGGGCGGGACCGATGGCAGGAGGGCAGATCCAGATGTCAATTTGATTGTCGTTCATGGTTTGGGTAATGGAGGCGCGGAAGGCGTCGCGGGCTTCGAGATGTAATCGGTAATTGGTAATTGATTGTCCGCGATGAATTAGGTCAGAGAATTTGGGAGAGTAGAGGGTTTCGTGTTTGGCAAACCATTCCTTGTGGACTTGCATCGCTTCATGGGACATGATGGCGTCGTGACGATCCCGAATTTCCTGAAAATCATCCATGACGCGGACGCGGCGGATTTGGTAATTGGTATTTAGTAATTCGCACACATCCTCAAAATGTGTGAGACCCTCATTCGTCGCGCTTTCCAAATAGGGACCTTCAGGGATTCCGAGTACGGGTTTCGAATCCCCACGCGAAGAGTTTAATTCTCCAATTCCCCAATTCTCTAACAACGCACTCGCAACTCGCTTTGCAGTGTCTACATCAGGCGTAAAAAACCCAACGTGATCGAGCGAAGGCGAAAGCGGAATGACACCATCGCGCGGGATGCGATCATACGTGGGCTTGAAACCAACCACGCCGCAAAACGCCGCGGGACGAATGATCGAGCCGATGGTTTGTGTGCCGAGTGCGGCGCTGCAAAATCCCGCCGCGACCGCCGCCGCCGAACCGCTGCTCGAACCGCCTGGGGTGTGCGCGGAGTTGTGCGGGTTGCGCGTGAGACCTGGCGTGAAGTAGGCGAACTCAGTCGTGACGGTCTTGCCCATGACGAGCGCGCCCTTGTTTTTGAGACGAGTCACGCTTGGGGCTTCACTGCCTTGAAGTTCTTCGGGAGGCAATCTGCTTCCCGCCTGCGTGGTGAAGCCAGCGACATGAAAAATATCCTTTACGCCAACTGTCATGCCGAAGAGGGTAGGTCGTTGTTTAGGATCAGGATAACGCGCAACAAGTTCTTCGGCTTCTTTTTGTAAACGCGCAAAGCGGTTGGGCTCGGGGAGGAAGGCAAGGACTTCAGGTTCACGGGAATCAAAAAGAGACTGAAGATTGGAGATTAATTCTTGCACAGATATTTCTCCATTGCGAAAGGCTTGCACGGATTGGTGGATCATCGTCTCCAGTCTCTCATCTCCAATTCTCTACTTCTCTACTTCCCGCATCTTTTCACTCGCCAACTTCACCGCATCCACGATATGCTGATACCCCGTGCAACGACAGAGATTGCCTGAAAGTGCGTGGCGAATCTCGTCTTCGGTTGGATCGGGGTTGTCTCTCAAAAATGGAACCAGCGTCATCAAGATGCCCGGCGTGCAATAACCGCATTGCAGTCCATGCGCTTCCCAAAATGATTGTTGCAAAGGATGCAGGTTATCTGTATCCGGCGCAAGCCCTTCCACGGTTGTGATGGAGTGACCGTCTGCCTGTACGGCGAAGATCAGGCACGAACGCATCGACTCGCCATCGAACAAAATCGTGCACGCGCCGCACACGCCATGCTCGCAGCCGACGTGCGTGCCAGTGAGTCCGAGTTCGTGGCGCAGGAAGTCGCTGAGCAGCATCCGCGGCTCGACCGTGCGCGTGTATTCCTTGCCGTTGACAGTGAGGGTGATGGTGTGAGTCATGGAGTGTCCTTTGGGTTGACCATGGACGACAGACCGTAGACCATGGTCAATTGTCTATCGTCTATGGTCTGCTTTTTTGTGCGCGCTCTGTCGCCATCTTCAGCGTCCTCTTCGTCAGCACCTTTGCCAAATGACGTTGAAAATCAGCCGAGGCATGGACATTCCCAAACGGGTTGATTTCCTTTTCGCTTGCGAGCGCAGCGGCATCGTGAATCAATTTATCCGTAATAGATTCCCCCTGCAATTGTTTAGCGGCTTCTTTGGCTTCCACAGGTCCTTCACCTGCGTTCAGGTAAACCAATTTCGTCTCTTTGCATTTTCCCGCCTCATCCAACGTAACCAGCGCGGCAACGCCCAGCATGGCATAGTCGCCCGAACGCGGCGCAACCTCCATGAACGACCAGCCCGTGCGCGGCGGCATGAATGGGATTTCAATTTCTACAAGGATTTCATTCGGTTCGAGGGCGGTGGTGAACATGCCGACGAAAAAATCCTGCGCGGCGATCCAGCGTTCACCCGAAACATTTTTCGCTTTCAGCCGCGCACTCAATGCCAGCATCAACACGGGCAATTCCGCGGCAGGGTCGGCATGGACAAGGCTTCCGCCAATCGTGCCGCGGTTGCGGATCTGCGGATGCGCGATGAACGGGACCGCCTCGCTCAACAAAGGCGTCCGCTGTGCAATCGAAGGATCAAATTCCAAATGTCGTTCACGCGCCATCGCGCCGATGCGAAGCACCTCCCCCTCTTCGCGGATGTAACCCAACGCCTCCACTCTGTTGAGGTCAATCAAGATACCCGGCTGTGCGATGCGGAAATTCATTGCAGGCACAAGGCTTTGCCCGCCAGCCAGTGGTTTTGCGTCGTCGCCATGTTGACTTTTCAATTCAAGCGCCTGTTCGAGCGATGTGGGTGCGTGATATTCAAAGGGAGCGGGTTTCATGTTTGCCTCATGTCATTGCGAGCGAGTGGTACGAGCGAAGCAATCTCCGGTTTGAATTAGAGATTGGAGACTAGAGACCGGATGCCAGCGACTGGATCGGCTTCGCTTCTTTCTTAACTTCAAGTTGATTCTGTTTCCTGTAAGCGGTCACCACCTCAGCCAGGACCGCCAGCGCGATCTCCTCAGGAGTCTCTGCGCCGATGTCGAGACCGATGGGCGCGTGCAGCCGCGATAATTGCGCTTCGCTCACGCCGTCGTTCAGCAATCGCTCGCGGCGTTTCATATTTGTCGTCTTGCTTCCCAGCGCGCCCACGTAAAACGCGGGGCTGTTCAACGCGATCTTCAATGCGGGGTCGTCCAGTTTCGGGTCGTGGGTGAGCATGGCGACGGCAGTGGAATGGGTGATCTTGATTTGTGTGAACGCATCATCTATCCATCCCTGAATCAACCGATCCACGTGCGGGAAGCGTTCTTCACTTCCCCATGCCCTGCGCGGGTCAACGAGAACTGTTCGGTAGCCGAGTGTCTTTGCCAATGAGACCAGCGCGATGGCGATATGCACACCGCCCACGACGACCAACGTCGGCGGGGGAGAGATGATTTCGACGAAGACTTCCGTCTCCTCGTCCAGGATGAAGCGCCGGGATTCTCCCGCCGCCAGCGCATCTCTTGCGAGGGCGGTTATCTCCGCATCCCAGCCGCTTCCAATCCTCCCACTCACATCCCCGTTTTCGTGAATCAGGATTTCGTTTCCCAGAATTTCTGCGGAGCCGCGAATCACCGCCGCATGTGCAGAAGTGGATTCATCCGTCCATGCTGTGCGTAACGAATCGAAAAATACAGTGTCGAGTGGTTTTACGAAAATATCAATGCTCCCCCCGCAAGCCAGACCTACCTGCCAGGCGGTTTCATCTGCCACGCCGAAATGCAAGAGTTTGGGTCGGTTTGTCTTCAGCACCTGTATGCCCGCCTCGAAAACGGCCGCCTCCACGCAGCCGCCGCTGACCGACCCGGCGATTCGACCGTCTGAAGCAAGAGCCATTTTCGCACCGGCGCGGCGCGGAGACGATCCCCAGGTCTGCACGACCGTCGCCAGCGCGATGGATGCCCCGTCCCGCTGCCAACGAATCACATCCGATAGAATATCGCGCATGACACCATCCGTCTGAAATGAGATCAGGCTTGAACGCCTGCCGTTTCGATCCTTTTGCGGACTTCGTCGTAGAAGATGCCGGCCAGTTTCTGCGAAACCGGAACCATCAGGCGGGAGACCAGGCTTGCCAATTGACCGGAAACGTTGATATCCGCCGTCCACTGGACGTGTGTGGAGTTGTTGGGTCCGTCGCTCAATCTCATTTCGCTGACGGCATCCGCTGCGCTTCCGGTTGCCGTGCCGTGCGCCTTCAGTTTTGCGCGATTGGGTTCTTCCAATTCAAGGACTTCGACTTCCCCGCTGAACCGGGCTTTGACCGAGCCCAGCCCAACCGATACCACCCCGCGATACCGCTTCATCTCTTCGATGGTTTCGATCTTCTCGACCCCGGGCACACACTGCCCGATTTGAGCGGGATCGGTCATGAAGTCCCATACTTTCTTCCGTGGTGCTTGAATTGTAACGTCGCCTTTTAGCAGCATTGGTTCTCCTTGGTGGGGAAGCGGCAACTGGAAGTTGTCTAGTTTATTTGGACATGGCAGGTAGGATTTATGTGATTATAACCCATGCAAATTGAAATGGTCTCGGCCCTGCCTCGCAGAGTGAATTCGGATAATTAAACACAACTTTATCTAAATTGGTGTGTTTTCACCAATGACATGCGTTCGAGAAGAATGCGCCCAGCCTGGTTATGTTCGATTGACGCGGCGGAAAACAAGCCCGTCAACGGGTTATTTCATTGTCTGTATCGCCATGCAGGGGGTTGTGGCGATTTTTCAATTCGGAGGTGCTGATGGAATTTGAGCCGAATTACTGATCCCCCTTCACCATTAAAAATTTCAATTATGAGGAGAATGAATATGGCTACCAACAATAAAGTCATGGGCTACCTGCCCAACGACAGCCCCTCGCTTGGTCAGATCGTTCTGCTGGGCTTTCAACACGTGCTGACCATGTTCCCTGCCACTGTGCTTGTTGCGGCGTTGTGCGGTTTCCATGTTGGCACCGTGCTGACGATCTCCGGTTTGGGCACCATCGTGGCGCTTATGCTCGCCAAATGGCGGATTGGGAAGTTCATTCCGCTTTTCTACGGTTCGAGCTTCAGTTATATCGCCGCCTACCTTGCCATTGCCCAGCAGATGACGGGCAGTACGCCGCAGTTTGGCGTACCCCTGCCGGACGAAGTCATCAGCACCATTCAGGCGGGGATCGTAGTGACGGGTCTTTTGAACATCCTGGTCGGATTCCTGATCCGCGCCATCGGAAAGAATACGATTGACATGATTCTGCCTCCCATTGTCACCGGTTCCGTCGCTGCGATCATCGGCTTTGGGCTGGCGGCTGCGGCGTTGAGCATGGCGTCGGCCAATTGGGCGGTTTCGATCCTGACCTTGGTGGTGACGATCTTGTTCTCCGTCTACATGCAGGGACGCGGTTTCATCGGCATGTTGCCGGTGCTGTTCGGCGCGATTTTCGGCTACGTCGCCTCGGCGTTACTCGCCCCGGGGTCGGTTGACTTTGCACCTGTCGTCAATGCGAGTTGGTTTGCCGTTCCGAATTTCACCCTGCCCTCGTTCAGCGGGGCGATGGTGGGTACAGCCATCTTCAGCGTTTCAATCATGGCGATTGCCACCATTCCCGAATCCACGGCGCACCTCTACCAGATCAGCCTGTATGTGGACCGCCTCGCGACGGACATGGGCAAGGAAAAATACGAACTCGACAAGAATATCGGCTTCAACCTGATTCTGGACGGCGTGGATGATACGCTGAAAGGCTTGTTCGGCGCAACCGCCGGAACGAACTACGGCGAGAACAACTCCCTTATGGCGATCTCGCGCAACTATTCCGGTCCCGCCCTGGTCGGTGCGGGTGTGATTGCCATCCTGCTTGGGTTTGTCGGCAAACTCGCCGGGCTGGTGCAGACCGTGCCGTTGGCGGTCAGCGGCGGCTTGGCGATTTATCTCTTTGGCGCAATTGGTATGCAAGGTATTGCATTGATGCAGGAGCACAAGGTCAGCATGTTCGACCCGCGCAACCTGGCGGTGGGTGCGACCATCATGGTCGTTGGTATCGGCGGCAACATCGGTTATGAAGGCGGATTCCTTCCCATTCCGTTCCTGCAAGGGGTTTTCCCGAGCGGTCTGCCGGCGATTGCCACCGCGGCGGTGCTGGGTATTCTCGTCAACGCCATCTTCCTGATCTTCAAACCACCCGTGATCGAAACCGGGGCGCTTGATAAAGCAGCCACCGCGGCGGACGATTAACTTCATGAAACGGCAAAACGGGACAGCCCTGCGGCTGTCCCGTTTTGATCAGGGGCAGAGTCCACTTATGTTTGAGGGCGAAGACGCGCGGTCAGGTCGCGCAATTGCGTAAACGAGATGGGTTTGATGAGAACCAGATCTGCCTTGCCCCACATGCTCTCGCCCATTTGAGCATCGGCAGTGGCAACGACAACCCGCGTGTTGTTCAGCCGTTCATCCGCGCGAATCTGAACGAACAACTTGTCGCCGGAAACATGCGGGATGTGCATATCCAGAACGACCACGTCGGGGACGACCTGTTTGAGCCTTTCCTGCGCCACAAGCCCGTCGTTGATGACTTCGGTCTGATAGCCGGCGGCAGTCACCGCCTGACTGAAAATCTCCGCCAGGTCTTCGTCGTCTTCGATGATCAGGGATAGTGCGGTCATTTGGGTTCCTCCTAATTCGTAATCAGCGGCAGGGTGACGGTGAACACACTGCCAACATTAACACGGCTTTCCACGACAATTTTTCCATTCATTAACTCCACCAATTGCTTGACGATTGCCAGCCCCAATCCCACGCCGCCATGCTTGCGGGTGGCGGAACTCTCGACCTGCCGGAAGGTATCGAAGATATACCCCACCGCCTCCTCCGGGATGCCCTCGCCGGCATCTGCAACCTGGATCTGCCAGTTGGCATCGCCCGCCCGCCCGATGGAGACTCGAATCTCGTCGCCCTTGTCGGAAAACTTGATCGCGTTATTCGTCAGGTTGATCAAAATTTGCTGCAGGCGGTGGGAATCCCCCGTGAGAGTTGCGGGCAGGGCGGGGTCGAGTTCGGTACGGATCTTCACGCCCTTGTCGTTTGCAATTTTCTCCATGGTATCCTGCACGATTTTCAACAGTTCGGCAGGTTCGCAAGGTTCCATCGCAATTTTCAACCTGCCCGACTGTATCTGCGCCTGGTCGAGCAGTTCGCTCACAATGGACAAGAGGCGCCGGGTATTTTCCATGATGCGGGAGGCGGCGCGGCTCTGACTTTCGCTCACGGGTCCGTATACCGTCTCCTTGATCATTTCGGCAAACCCGAGGATGGCGTTGAGAGGCGTCCGCAGTTCGTGCGAAACCACCGCCAAAAACGTATCCTTCATCCTGTCGAGTTCCGCTTCGCGGGTGACGTCGCGGAAAACAGCCACCGTGCCGAGCGGCTCGCGGGTGGCGGATTGCACTTCCGCCGCATTGACCGAGAGAGTCTTCGCGCCCCACTTGATGCGGAAGGTCGGCATGCTTTTCGAACCTTTGAATGCCTCGCTGATGCGCGCCTGTTCCTCCTGTGAAAGTTCGCCCGTGCTCAAGAGTTCCGTCAGGTTGCGCCCCAGCACCTCACTGTGCGCCTTTCCCGTCATTACGGAGAGGGACGGGTTTGCGACAATCGCCATCCCATAGTTGTCGAACACCACCACGCCGTCGGCAATACTGTTGAGGATCGCCTCACGCTGACTCGCCTGCGCCGCCTCGCGCGCAAGAGATTCGGACAGTTCGCGGGTGCGGTCTGCCACACGCTGGTCCAGTTCAGCGTTGATCACGCGGAGGTCTTTGATAGCTTGTTCGAGCGAGTTGGAGGACAACCATGAAATGATGGCGAGCATAAAGAAGCCAAATATGGTGCCGATATTTAACGATTCGCCGCTAATTAAAGCGAGGATGCCAATGATACTGCTGTTGAGCACGGCGAAAAAGAAACTGCTGACAGGTGTCAGGAGCAGGCTGGCGATGGCAATGGGAATGAAAAACACAAAGGACGATCTGCCATTGGCAAGTTCGGCGGGAATATCGCTGAAGATAAATACCAATGTAAGTAAAAGCAGGAATAGGAGCGCAGTTAGTCTGGTGGACCTCTTGTTTAGGAATAACAGACCAAGTGCGCCTATCGCAAAAACCAATGTCCCAAAAAGGAGCAGGAGGTTTCCAGGTTTGCTCCATGTTGAGGATAATATCAAAAGAATAAGAGTTAAAAGAAACGCCGCTGCGCTAAGTGCAAAGGAGCCAAGCAAAAGCAGGTTCAATACTTTACCGCGCCTGGCAGCGTCGGGCTCCAGGGCGTTAAATTGGTTAAGACTGTTCCAAAAGTGAGATAATGTTCTTCTCATATTATGCTCTCTGCCAATTTCAGTGCGCTAAGTACCGAAGACTGCACAACCCTGCTTGGACAGTACAGCGCTTTTCCAATCCATAAGGGAAGATGCGGGGTTTCCAGGTTTTCGCTCAACCAGACATACGCCTGTTGGATGTTTTTCCTTATTTGCGCGGAACCTGTTTGGATGCTCCAGGCAGACAAGGCTTGGAGGCAATATGACGTTTCTTCGGGCGTGGAGATGCCGTAGTGTCCCCATGCGCCGTTTGGATTCTGTGTTGCCAGTATCCACTCAACAGCGCTCTCCGCCTGGGAATTGTCATATCCGGCAAAGGTGACTACGGCATGAGAGGTTGCGTAATATGGGGACGCATGCCACTTGTCGAACCAAAACCCACCCGGCTGCTTTACGGATTTCAGAAATCTCATAATCTTTTCAACGCTTGGATGATCTGTGCCAAAGCCGGACTGACGCAGTGCGCCCAGTATATGGATGTTTGTACTGATAGACGGATTGGATTCCAGGGTAAAGCAGCGAAAATGTTGTGGTTCTTCATAGTGCAGAATGGCTTTTATATCCTTGGATACGCCAAAGCCAGTCAACACTTCGTATACCAACCCCGAATCGTCGCCGTCTTTTATGGTTCCGTTCGAGGCTGTTCCAATGCCGATGTCGTCATTCCAATGGCTCTGAAGGAATTGTAAATGCGATTTTAATTGCTGCTCGTCCAGAAATTTCAAATCTGGAATTAACTTGATATTCCATAAGGTCCAGGCTACTTCGAAAATATCGATTGGTGCAAATGCCGGCGCTCCGTGATCGGGATTTACAACCTGTCTGAGGTAATTGAGGGCTTGAGGTTCATCAGGCTTTAGATGTATGCCAAAATATGCAGTTGCAGATGGGCTATTTGCTACTGACCCATTGGCTTCCTGGAGGTTGTCAATCTCGAGAATACCCTGTCCGTCAACACCTGCCATTTCTGCTGAAAAGGACGGTGTTACGTACTTATTGATTTTTTTCCCCGAGAGTTTCTCCAGTTTCACCGCCCGCATTTTTGCCATTCGTCCCAGAATGCGGTCTCCTTGTTGGGTGATAAGCCCCAGTTTTTCCGCCTCGGCAACAAGCGTGGGAACGATCATTTCGAAACCCACAGTGGCGCCGTTGGGGTCCGATGCCAACCCGCCCGTTGCCCCCGAAGTTATCCTCTCAAGAGCCTGTAAACCTTTCTCGATTTGCACTTTATCGTGCATGCGCCTGCCCTGCCGTGCCAACGCGATCATTGCCGCAAGAGTGCAGATTACCCTATCATGATAGTAATATATATCTTTGGCGCCCCAGCTCCCATCTGGTAGTTGATTTTCACACAGCCATTCCAAAGCGGAGTGACTTAGATCCAAGTCAAGATTTCCTAAACGGGCAATCCAGGCAGTATCGTATGCTGTGCTGGTCACACAGCCTGAGCCGATGGAACGAAGAAGGTCGTTTACGCTTTGCATTGCTATGCCTCGTTATTCATGAATTTTCCGATTTTAAGTACCAAATACCTCCGCGCAATTCGCCGACCCCATATGTTGTTTGGCGGTTTTTTTCGTAATATTGTTTCATGAATTCAAATTCATTTCGCGGTATTGACTGGTAATCAGGTTCGCTGACTGGTCTGAGGTAGAGATGGTCGTAAAGGATATATCTTAACTGGGACTCGGTCATGAATAGGGAGGGGGCAGCCGTGAAATATAAACTTTCATTTCCGGTATTTAACAAAGGGTAATCGAATACGCTGAATTTTTCAAAGCCGATGAATATATCCGCTTTTTCAATATATTCGCCGTAGTATTGTTCGACTATCTCCCTTCTTCCCGGTATTTGGGAGGATTTTCGGTGAAGGTTCACGGCTATCTCTGCAACTGCCTCAGTTGCGTCGTTGGCGAAGACTCCATAGAAAAGGCGGTGTTTTCCATGACCGATAGTTTCTTGTGTGATTTTGTCGAATTTATCGCATATAAAAGAATATGCTCCATCGTGTAGTTTCTTGCGATAATCTCCATAAAAACGGACTCGTACATCAAATTCCCGGTAAAAAGAAAGAAAATCGGGATGCTCCGCCAGGTGGGACATTGCAGAACCAATGCTGTTCATATATTCTTCCCCCCGCTCCATGATATCGCCGCCGAAAATGGGAGCCACAACTGTTTCGATCCCATGGCGGAAGAGCATCTGATACATTTCAATATATCGCTTGCCTGTTAAATCATTGTAGGCGCGGCTTATGTCTTCATGTTTTTTGTGTCCATGCTCGAGCAAAAACCAGCGGCGCGTTCCGTTGAAGGGGAAAACACATACTTTTACATTGCCCGCCCGTACGATTTCAGCCGCCTCCTCGACGGGAAGTTCAAGGAATTGCTTCAATGCGATCTGCTTCGACATGAGTTAGTTTCCTTCCTGCATCATGGACAGCAGGGTGTCCGTCGCCTGCAGGTACTCCATCCAGCCGGGGTAGAGGGCAAAATCGCTTTCGCGGTAGGTCTCGTGCGGGTGGATGGTTTTAACCCGCAAAAAGTTGTATAAAGCCCGCTGTTCCGCAGTGACAACCTCGAGGTCCGCAAGAGAGGCGGGAGCCTGAAAATGGCGCTGCCTCTCCTGGATGTGGAACGCCATCGCTTCGACGCGCGGATCATGATCCACCGACGCAATACCGCAGTGTTCGTCCAGAAAATAACACAGCCGTTCACATTCGCGGCGCGGGTGTTGGATCAACTGGTCGTAGGAGATAAAAATCTTGCGGGACGTGTTTTGCGCGGCTTTCAAAATGTTCAACATGCAGAACTGCCAGTAGGCGAACCCGGCGGAAAGAGGCACCTGCTCCGGTTCGAGCCCTTCCATTTTCGCCGCGGAGAGGATGGTTTCGAGCGGATGGCGCACCGGGATGACGTAGATGACATCCTCCCAAAAATGCGACCAGAAGGGCAGCGTGAGCGGAATGCGGGGATCCTTCCACACCCATGCGGCTGCGCCCTGGGACTGTGCCTCCGCATCCATCTCCGCCAGAACCTGTTTCGCCTTGCGGGAGATTTCCTCGTCCCGGACTTTTTCGAGCAGGATGTGTTCCGGCGTTGGGACGCGGCTCTTGTTGTTCAACAGTTCATCGTTGACCCTTTGCAGAGCGAGATGTTCCAGGTAGCCGTATTCATCCTCGAACAGGTCATCGGCGTTGCCGGCGTACGCTCCCCACTCACGAATGAGTTTCGTCGTCAGGGAGGTTCCGCTTCGGTAAATGCCGCAGACAATAATGCGGTGGGGCATGCGCTTTGATCTCCGATTCAGGGTTGGGTGGTTTTTATCAGGCTCCGAACAGACGACCGGACGGGCGTACCTGCGGATGCAAAATCGGTTCTGGTTTGGGGTTCTTGCAGTACCACTCCCCCAGAAAGGAATTTGGTTTTGCGTTCCATGGCGGTTCGGATGTCTTCCGCGAACGAGCATGGACGAATCCGAATATGAACGTTCAGGGGCGGGGTTCGGATGGTCGTGTTTCGGTATTGTAATATGTAAGTATTAATTCGTACGGTTAAACGCTTATCAAAAATGTTAAGGTTTGGTGGGATGCTTTTTCTCTCATGTTGGAATAACAATCGCTCCCCGCACCTGCCAATGCGGGGAGCGTGTTTGCCCAGTGTGAAACTGACGGGCGGCGGTCCTATCGCCGGGGAAATGGAAATGCCGCGATGCCTGTCAAAGAGTTGGCAGCAGGTATTCGTACGCGCTCAGGGCGGCTTTGGCTCCCTCCCCAACCGCCACCAGCACCTGCTCGGCGTAACTGCTGGTCACATCGCCCGCCGCAAAGAGACCGGGGACATTCGTGCGGCAGGCGCCGTCAATCACGATGCGCCCCTGTGCGTCGAGTTTGACCAGACCCTTGACCATGTCGGTGTTGGGGGTGAGCGCCTTTTCGACGAACATGCCGTCGGCGGAATATTCCTTGAGCGCGCCGGACTTGTCTTTCAGGATCAATTTACGGGCGTATTCATCCCCCTGCACCTCGACGATCTCGCAATCCTTCATGATTCTGACGTTGCCAGCCGCCTGCAATTTTTTGCCGAGCGGCGAATTGAGCATTTTGTCGCTGGCGCAGACCATGGTGACCTCGCGGGCGACGGTGGAAAGTTCGCCCGCCGAACGCAGCGCGAGTTCCTCGTCGCCGACCACGATCACGGATTTGTCAATGAACAGCGGCGCATACGAGAGGGCGGAATAGCACAAGCCTTTCATTGTGTATTCCTTTTCACCCGGCACATCCATGCGCACCTGGCGCGCGCCGGTGGCGATGATCACCGCCTTCGACTCAAGCGCCGCCCCGCCTGTGGTGGTGACAACGAAATGGCCGCCCTTTTGCTCCACTTTTTCAACCGCTTCGATGTGGCGGGCAAAATCGAGATACTCCAACTCGGAGCGGAACTTGTTGACGACCTCCAGCCCGCGAATGACCTGATAGTCTTCCACCCAGGGCAGGGCAAGGCGATAGTTGGTCTTGCCGCCCAGGTCTTTCGACAGAACCAGCACATTCAATCGTTTTCGGATGGCGTAAATGGCGGCTGTCAGCCCGGCAGGTCCGCCGCCGACGATAATCAAGTCGTACATAGCGTTCTCCTTTCGTATCTAATACGCGGACTTGATCGTTTCGAGATCAATATCCTGCTGATCTTCGTCGGGGGGCGGTTCGGCGATGAATCGTTCCTCCATCATCATGCGAGTCAGGTCGCGCGAGCGTTTGATGATGCGGCTCGCCAGCGCGAACTCTTCGTCATAGGTGGTTTGGATGCGCGCCAGTCCCTGCTCGACGGCTTTCATCGCCACCGCTGCGGCTTCGCGGGGGAAGACCTCCCAATCGTCCATGCCGGGCAGGATATGTTCCGGTCCGAGTTTGTCCCCCACGTGATTGGCGAGCGCCTCGGCTGCCGCAAAACACATCGGGTCGGTGATTGTGCGGGCGCGGACATCCAACGTGCCGCGGAAGATGCCGGGGAAGCCGAGCGAGTTGTTGACCTGATTCGGGAAATCGGAGCGCCCGGTGGCGACGACGGCTGCGCCTGCCTCCTTCGCCTCCCAGGGCCAGATCTCCGGCACCGGGTTGGCGCACGCGAAGACGATGGCGTCCTTATTCATCGTCTTGACCCATTCCGGCAGGATGACCCCGGGACCAGACTTGGAGAGACCGATGACCACATCCACATTTTTCATCGCCTCGGGGATGTCGCCTTCGCGTCCTTCTTCATTGGTGATGTTGCACAACTTCCACTTATCCTTGAACTCCGCCTTGCGCATCTCGATGTCCTTGCGGTGTTTGCCGAGGATGCCTTTGGTATCCACCATGATGGCTTTGGCGGGATCGCCGCCCCAGCCGAAGATGAGGCGCGAGCAGGCAACGTTCGACGCGCCGCAGCCGATGAAGGCAATCTTCACCTCGCTCATCTTCTTGCCGACGACTTTCAGCGCGTTGATCAGTCCCGCGAGCGTGACGGTGGCGGTGCCTTGCTGGTCGTCATGCCAGACCGGGATTTCCGCTTTTTCACGCAGGGTATCCAGGATATAGAAGCATTTGGGCTGGGATATATCTTCGAGATTGACGCCGCCGAAGCCGGGCTGCAGCATCAGCACGGTGTTGATGATCGCATCCGGGTCTTTGGTATCGAGCATGATTGGAACGCCGTCCACCCCGCCGAGATATTTGTAGAGCAACGCCTTGCCCTCCATGACCGGCAAGCCCGCTTTCGGACCGATGTCGCCCAAGCCCAGCACGCGCGTCCCATCGCTGACGACGATGACGGTGTTCCATTTGTTGGTGTATTCGTACACCAGTTCGGGATTGGCTTCGATGGCTTTGCAGGGCGCCGCCACACCGGGCGTGTACCAGATGGCAAAGTCGTTGAAGCTGTGGACAGTGCATTTGAGGGCAGTCTCGATCTTTCCCCGATAGAACGGATGTAGTTTCATTGCGTCTGCCGAAGGCTTTTTTGCCTTTGCAAGCAGTTCTTCAACGTTCATATTCTTCTCCTTTCAAGTGGAGATCGGTTAATACTCCGGGTTGATCCTGCGTTGGGATTCCGCCCGGAGCGCGATCATGACGGCGCGCAGATCGAGTCCGCGTTTGCAGGCGCCGCGCGAAGATTCCAAAACGGAATCAGACCACAAGGTCCGGCAATGAAGCGCTTCTTCATCGTCGAGCAATGCGAGTTGGATCAGGCTTCCAAGAGGGATGTCCATTTCGCCCGTCAGAGGGAGTTCGCAATCGAAACAGGCGCGGCAGGCGTTGACGTCCTGCCCTGTTGCCAGTTTGATGACGCGGCGCAGGGACATTCTAGAATTCATCTGTTTTTGCGCGAAGGCAGATGGTCATTAAGACCACGTCGCTCGTTTCACCGTCGGGGAAACTGAAGTAGTCGTCGAGCGTCGCCTGGGATTTGAAACCAAGCGCCTCGAACGCCTTGACGACTTTGGTCTGTTCCGCCATGACCTCGGCGAGGAGTATGTGCAAGCCCTGTTTGCGCGCCAGGTCAATCAGGACGCGAATCATCTTCATGCCCAAGCCGCGCTTGCGAAAATCCTTTGCAAGGAAAAGCCGCACTTCCGCCGTGTGCCTTTTGGGTCCTTCGCCGAAGTGGAGCGACCCGCTGCCCACAATGCGATCTTTGACGAACGCCAGGATGGGAAGAACCCTGCCGTAATCGAGATGCTCGCACCATTCGTGAATCACCGACGGGTCCTTGACGTAGTGGCGGAAGAAACGCATATCCTCTTCGCTCACAGCGGAGTAGAATTCCATCAGGCGCTGCTCGTCGCCGCCGTTCATCGGGCGGATGAGGATATAAGCGCCGTCTTTCAACGTTGCCATTTCACGAAAATTTTTGATCTGTTCCGGAAGCATAATCTCTCCTAACCTGCTGCGGTGGCTGGCTTCCTTTGGCGAGAAAATATGTAGTGACAACTTACCCGCAGGGCGTTTCGCAGAGTCGTCACTACGTTATTAGGCGAGCACTTTTTCCATTTCGATCTGATGGAAATCCCTCGGCAATATGCCGCCTTCCGTAACGATGCGCGGGACGATCTCCTCCCAACCCACCGCCATGATGTGCAGACCGTGCACGCCCTGTCCTTCGAACTTCTTGATCTTCTCGATCAGTTCGAGGGCGATCTGCACGCCTTCCTCCGCCGCGTTACCGGCTTTTTCGGCGGTTTCCATGCGCTTCATCAACGGTTCGGGGATGAACACGCCTGGCACGTCGTCGTTCATGTATTTCGCCATCTTGAAGGTCTTGAGCGGCGTGATGCCGATCAGGATGTACACCTTGTCGAGGATGTTGCGCTTGGCGAGTTCGTTCAACCAGATTTCCATGTGTTCCACGTCATAGACCAGGTTGGTCTGGAAGAACTGCGCGCCCGCGTTGATCTTCTTGTGTTCACGCAGCGCCTGGAACTTCGGCTCGGATGCAAACGGGGAGGCGGCGGCACCGAGGAAATATTGAGGCGGGAATTTGATCTCGCGTCCGTCCATGTACCTGCCTTCGTCGCGCATGCGGCGCAAAATCCACAGCATCTGAATGGAGTCAATGTCAATCACGTCCATCCGCCCGCGCGGGTCGGGCGCCATCTTCATCGAGTCGCCGGAGAGGCACAGGATGTTGCGGATGCCCAGCGCGCTCGCACCCATGACCTCGCTCTGCAAACCGACGCGGGTGCGGTCGCGCGCCGCGATCTGCATGACCGGCTCCGCGCCGTGCTCGAGCGCCATCTTCGAGCAAGCCAGCGACGACATGCGCGGCGTGGCAGAGGGGTTGTCCGTGAAGTTGATCGCTGCCACGTAGGGTTTGACCATCTCGATGTTCTTGAATAGTTTGTCGGTCTTCACAGTGAGCGGCGGCGCGACCTCGGCGGTCACGACGAATTCGCCCGCTTTGAGTCGGCGTTCCAGCTCGGAGACGGGTTCGGTGTATTTCGGCGCGTGATACTTGTTGTCGCCCTGCCACCAATCGGGTTCGCGGATGGTGCGGAAGATTTCATCCCAGGTTTTGTAGCGGACTTCGGCAGGCTTGAAAAGCAGTCCGCTTGCCACCTTGCCCACGCCCATTTTCCCGACCTGCTGGAAAACATCTCCCCAGGTTTCCGTGCCAACTTTATCCCAGTCGAGAGGCGGCAGGACTTCGAGCAGTTTTTCCTCGCGTCCCATGGCGAACGAGCGTTCATAGATCCTGTACCAAATGCAGGGACGGGTCTCGTCCACGTAGCAATGTTCTTTGGTCGAGCCGCCGCAGGGACCGTTCCGCTCGCCCTTCGGACATTCCATCGGGCAGATGAAGGCGGTCTCCTGCAACAGGCAATTGCCGCACATGCGGCATCCGAACAAGGGACCTTTGATTGCCTTTTCGAGCGCCGCAAGCGCGCGGCGATTGAACGGCTCGCGCTTGAAGGGCAGGTAAGGCGGCTGCCAGCGGCGACCAGGGGTAAAGACGGGCATGGTTGCTCCTTTCCCTCACCCTAGCCCTCTCCCAAAGGGAGAGGGGACTCCCTTCCCCCGCTTCGGGGGAAGGGCGGGGAAGGGGGTCAATTCATCAAATACGAATCCGCGTAAATCACTTTATTCAGCAGGATCTGCGTCGTTTTCCAGATTGCGGACTGTTCGGGGTCGGAAAGGTCGAAATCTGCCGCCTGCGGCTCTTCGCCAGCCGCGATTCGGTCCGCAATCTTATTGTAGACACGGGCAAGCGGATTACCAGTGTCTTTCGTCTCTATCCATCGTATGACATCGTTCTGCTTCTGGTCGAGCGGGTTGGCGATCATCATCTGCAAGCCGACGCCCATCAGCATGGCGAGATAGACGCGGTTGATGAGCGGGCGGTTGTCGTTCGGCACCGCGTTCGAGACGTTGGATAATCCGACCGAAATCATCGGCGCGGGGTCCCAGGCATATTGCAGCGTCCGCACCGCCTCGATGAGATGCGGGCAGTATTGCTGGCAGCCCGAAACGGTCAGCACGAGCGGGTCAATGATGAGATTTTCCATGGGGAAGTCAATCTCCATCATGCGCGGGATCAAAATCTCGACCGCGATGTTGACGCGCGCATCGGCTTCGACGGGGATGCCTTCGGTCTTCATCGTGAGCGCAATGACCTTGGCGTTGTATTTCTTCGCCAGCAGCGGCACTTTCTCCAATCGCTCAGGTTCGGCGGATGTGGAGTTGAGAATCGGCTGAGCCTTGGTGATCTTCTGAAGCGCGGCTTCCATGCCGTCCACGTTGGTCGTGTCAATCGAAAGTGGCACGTCCACGACCGTTTCGACGGTTTCCACGATCCAGGGGAAGACCTCCGCCCAATCCTTCTTGCGCGGACCGAGATTGATGTCAATCGCCTTCGCCCCCGCCTCCACTTGTTTGCAAGCCAGGTCCATGAAGAACTCACGGTCGCGGCTGGCAAGCGCCTCTTTTACTTTTTCAGAGATGATGTGAATGTTTTCGCCAATGATGTACATGTGTGCCTCCGTTTCACCCTCACCCCTTGCCCCTCTCCCAATGGGAGAGGGGTTGGGGTGAGGGAAAATCATGATTTCTCTAGCGCCTCCGCCACACTCGGAAACTTGCTTAAATCCGTGTGCGGCAAAAACAATGCCGATGTGAACGCTTCGTAAAAACTGTTGTCTGCCGATAACTCAATGTAGGTCATGCGCTTTGCGATTTCAGTAATGCGCTCGCGCTTGCGCCAATCGAGCAATGCCAGATATGCGCCCTTGACCGACGTATTGCCGAGGAACTCGAAGCGCGACCAGTCCATGTCGGGCAGCAAGCCGATCTGCACCGCCTTTTCCACATTGATATATTTCCCGAACGACCCGCCGATCAACACCTTGTCCGTGGTTTCGAGCGGGATGCCGACGTTCTCCGCCAGCACCGTGAAGCCCGCGTAGATGGCGGCTTTGGCGCGCAGCAGGTTGTCAATGTCAACGCGGGTGATGACGATATCTTCGCCTGATTCAGTTTCCCTGCCCCAGGCGACGACGTACTCCCCGCCATGCGCCCCTTCGCGGACCCGCGGACTGCGCGCCGCCAAATTGACATTTCCCCCCTTGTCAATGACTCCCGTGATGAACGCCTCCGAGAGCAGGGCTATCAATCCGCTTCCGCAGATGCCTTTCGGCTTGCCTCCGCCAATGACGCGCCAGGTCGGCTCGAGCGTTTCGCTGTGAATCCACACTTCTTCGATGGCGCCTTGTGTGGCTCTCATGCCGTTCACAACGCCCGCGCCTTCGAAGGCGGGTCCCGCCGAGCAGGCACACGTGACCAGCCAATCGCGATTGCCCAGCACGGTCTCGCCGTTGGTGCCGACATCGAGGAAGAGAGTCACGTTATCCGCGTTATCGAGTCCAGAGGACAGCACGCCTGCTGTGATATCCGCGCCGACGTAACTCGCCACCCCAGGCAGGCAATCCACTGCCGCTTCGGGATTGACATTCAAACCGACTTCGCGCCCCGTCATCAGCGGAGGATGATTGACAGTGGGGATGAAAGGCGAAAGTCGAATGCTCGAGGCGGGTATCCCAAGCAGCAGGTGCATCATCGTGCTGTTGCCTGCAATGGTCGCTTTGACCACCTGGTCGGGGGTCACTTTGCCCTGCGGCGATTTGATGCGCTTGCAAGCCAGGTCGAGCAGGCTGTTGATCGTCTCCAGCACGCGCTGACGCAATTCATCCCCGCCGCCGTTCTTGCTGGTGTAGATGATCCTTGAAATCACATCCTCGCCGCGCGCGATCTGACCGTTGTATTCCGCCGCCTGCGCCTTGACCTGACCCGTCACCAAATCCACGAGCCAAAGCGTGACCGTCGTCGTGCCGATGTCAATGGCGCAGCCCCAAAGCGGAGCGTATTCATCTTCATGGTAGGGACGGAGGTCAATTAGTCTCGTGGTCGTTTGGTCGGATGGTCGGCTGGTCTCGATGATCGCAGTGACATTCCAATCACCCTCGCGCATGACATATCCCATCTTCCTCAACAAGCCAATGGAACACGTCACACGCTCGATCTGATGCTGCAATCGAAACGCCGTCTGCAAACGTGACCAATCGTCGGTCTGGTCATCCATGCTGGGCGGGTTCAGGGTCAGCAGCACGCGGCGAACCGTCTGCGTGAACGGATATTCGTAATCCGCAGGAACGGTGACTTCCGCTACGACGCGGTCGGTGGTGAGCCGCCGCTCGATCTTTTCCTGCGGCGGGACGTAAATCGCCACGCCGCCTTCCACAACGCTTTGACAGGCGAGCGCGTATCCCTGCTCGATATCAACAGGGGAAAGGCGCAGCGTGCTTCTTCGTCGAACCGTTCCCTCCGTCACCTGCACCGCGCAGCGCCCGCAGCGTCCCTGCCCGCCGCACGGCTGACCGATGTCAATACCCGCCATGTGCGCGGCATCGGAGAGTAGTGTATTGGTGGGGACTTGCACAACGATGGGCGTTGGCTTGTCGGGTAACGAGAAAGAGATATTGTGTTGCATCTCAGTTTTCACGTTGGCAAGTTTGAAGGTTTGAACGTTTCAACGTGCCAACGTGTGAACATGTAAACGTTAGTTGAGCGCCTGCTTCATAAACGCGGGCAGGTCCACCGCCTCGCGCGGACCGACGCGGACTTCCCAGCCAGGGAGTTCCTCTTCCACCTCGCCAGAGAGCACCGCGACATGACCAGGCAGGACGATGCGCTTTTTGCTGACCTTATCCGCGACGTTGAAGCCTTTGATGGCTTTGGCGATTCGTTCCGCGTCGAATTTGCCTGCCGCCCACGCGGTCAACACGGACATGCCTTCCGCATCCGTGACGACCAGCCAGGCAGGCAAGCCGCTCCCTTCCACTTCGTTGGCGACGGCAAAGTACGTGATGCTGAAGTTGGTGGTGACCAGCACGGGGCTTTCGGGTTTGGGCGAGTTGATCTCATACACGCCAGGCTGGACCTGGATCGGTTTCTGCGGGTCGGTGTAGATGTTCTCGCGCAGGACGAGCAGGGGATAAAGCAGTTCAGGCTTGAATTCGGACAGCACCACAAAGCCTGCATACTTCGCAATCGCTTGCGCGGCGGCGATGCCTTCGTCTTTCGCGTCGCAGGGAAAGGCGATGATGGGATAACCCAGCGCACGCAGATTCTTGAGAGCAAGCCTGCGCAGTTGCGTGTTGCATGTCAATGCCGCGCTCAATGTTGTTGGCGATGGGTCGAGAACGAGGTCTTCGACGCCTTTCGCCTGAATCTTTTGAGCCAAGTCGGCAAGCGCGTCGAGCGAATCGGCTTTGACGACGAGGGCGGCATTGTGATTTTTCGCGAGGTCTGCCATCGCGTCGGCATTGGAGGTGTCAGCGGCGTAGAGTAATGGGGTCTCGCCAACACAGGCTGAAAGTCCGGTTTGAAGCGCGGCAGGGTCGCCCATTAATATCAACGGCCGTTTCGTCGCCGTCCGAATCGTTTTGATCGCATTACCCAAATCTCCATCCGCAAGAACCGCGAAGCCGTCAATCGAAAAATCCATGCCGACGTAATTGACCTTGTACGCATCGGCTTCCGCAACCTTTTGCGCGAGGTTGGGGTCGGAGGCTTTGACGCGGATGAAGAGACCAGGCTTGTTGTAAAAGGTTTTTTCGTGGCGGAACATCACGACTTCGTTGCCCGCTTTGATTTCGGTTCCATCGGCTCGGAGCGCGACAAGTCGAATCGGCGGCGCGGCAGACTCAGCCAGCTGCTTCTTCGATTCTTCGCTGACATACGGACACGCGCCGAGTTCCACCTGCTTTGCCGCGAGTTTCATCGCAAACGCAAGACAGGTGGGGAAGCCGCATTCCTTGCAGTTGGTCTGTGGGAGGAGTTTGTAAATTTGAATTCCGCTTAATGCCATGTTATCTCCTTGACGATGAACCATGGACGATTGACGATGGTCAATGGTCTATCGTCTATGGTCTTATGCAACCATCACCAATTCATTGATCGCATCCTTGATTCGCTTCACCGATTCAGGATGCCTCAACACAACGATGTCCGCTCCCGATTCAATTAATGCAATTGCGGTGAGCGTTTCCCAATTGATCGCGCGGGATTTCCACTCGCCCCACGACTCAGGCACTCCTTCGCCGACCTTCGCTTCTTTCGTCTTCCACGCTTCGAAGCCAGGCGTGACGATCATCGGGAATTGAGTCATCGCGTCGCCTTGCAGTGCGGCGAGCCGCAGACGTTCCATCACCGAATAGCCGTATTCGATGCCATAGCCGAGCGCGCCCGTGGTCGGGTCCATCAGGATGCGGTCTTTGGGCATGCCCATGTCGCTGATGAGAATGTTCAACTGTTTCGAGAGGTTCACATCCATCGGCGTGCGCGCCTGCACGAGATGACCGTTTGCCATCGCAGTCGCAACGATGGTGCGATAATTTTTGTCTTCACAGATTCCAAGCACGAGTTTTTCGCCCTTCGCCGCTTCGGCAATCGGGACAAGCAGCTCATTATCTTTTTCTGCCTGACCTGGACCCCAGACGATGAGCGGGAGTCCGCTCGCGTTCAAAACGGATTTGACCGCCTTGAGCGCATCTTCGACCGAATCTTCGACGGTCAACGCCAGGACGAGGAGGTCTGCTCCTGTTTCTTCGGCTTTCTTCGCCCATTGCGCGGGATCGTTCATCGCCTCGCCCCACGCTTCGAGCAGCAGCGGCGACCAGTCTTCGGGCTTGCGCGATTTGATTTCAATTGCAATAACAGGTTGATTTGGCGAAGGCGCTTCAAAGTGCATGAAGGGCAAAGTGGTATGTCCGCCAAGCGTTACAGTCTTTGTGCGCGTCCCACCCTCCGCGCTCGTCGCGCCGATGGTAATGGAGCGGATGCTTCCGGGCCATTTGTCTTTTGGAATTTCGATTGGCATGATGTCTCCTTGTTTTATGTCATTGCGAGGAGCCGCGAGACGGCGACGAAGCAATCTCCTGTTTGGTGGTTACATAAGATTGCTTCGCTTCGCTCGCAATGACATTAAGTTAATCCTGCTTTTCTTCTGGCTTCGTCTCTTCTTTCGATAAATTGCTCCAGCGGCGATTTGCGCTCCGCCGCAAGACCCAAATCCTTCAACTCGTTCTCGTCCCTCGCCGCCATGTGACGCAGGATGTGACGATATGAAATAAACGCCGCAGGGTAGATGATTCCCCCCGCGTTGTGCATCATATATGCGGCGCGGATGCCCCTGTCCTTCATCATCTGCGCCGCCACCGCAAGGGACATATCGGGCGGCAGTTCGGGGACGCCTTCGCTCATGATGTCTTCGGCGGTCAGTTTTTCATAGCCTTCCCGCGCGTACGCCCAGACCAGTTCATCCGCCCCGACCACGCCGATACCGTGACCTTCCTGGTCGAGAACGCACATCGCCTCGACGTTCTTTTCCAGCAGAAAGCGTGCGATGTCCACGATGGGCGTATCATGCTTGCACGTGGGAACTCCAACAGTCATTAAGTCGCGGACGAGTTTCATGGTTTTTATGTACACAGGCAGACAAGTTGCACCATCCAGAAGGTATGCGCCTTTTTACTTCTGCGCCAATGGGACGAAAGCCTCAAGTTCGATATTCCTTTCTTTTAACTTCTCCTTCACAAATTCAAGTATCGAATCGAAACCGTCAAAGCGCTGCTCCTCGATTAGCCTTGGCTTGCCAGCCTTATCCCAAAGGAAAAGACTTCTTGCGTTGGGGACATTGGCGTTGAGGGATGCCTTGGTAATGCCGCTCCATTCGATATCAAAATTGCTTGCCGGGAGCATCCATCCCCGGACTTCGATTCTGTATTCATTGACCGACAGTTCCGGATTGCTTATCAAGCCATGCAGACCCATCATGAGCATGAAGCCGCCTGACCCAACTCCCATCAGTATGAATGTGGACCCGAAATATCGGTCATTCGTGAGCGAGCACGAAAAGAACAAGACAAGCGCCCCAAGGAGAGTAAAAATCCATCCCGCCTTCTTTCGTTTACTCAGGGCAATGGGCGTTTCACGGTGACTCATTTGCTGCTCCTTTCCAAAAAGATGGATTCATTCGGTATGCCGGCGGCTCGACGGTCATCAGGTTTTTATCATTTCAAAATGCTTTCTAACCTGCGGAATGAGCGTGAGCAGGACGATGAGCAAGCCGTTGACGGCGGTCACATATTGGATGGGCCACTGAAAGCCGATCAGGAAGGCTTGCAGGGTCAGCCAGAGGATCAGCACAATGCCTAGCGCAAGGGTCGCGGTCCACGCCCAGTAGTGGCGAAAAAGGATGGGGAGTGGAATCCACTTTGGGCGGGCAAGCAGGCTGAACGTCAGAAAGAGAGGCGCAAGTCCCATCACAAAGAGAAGAAACAAGCCAGGCAAAACGTAGTTTGGGACAAGCAGCTGCGGCAGGACGGAGTCCATTTGAAGCGATCTGCCGCTGGGGTCGGTCAGCATGAGGATGCCGCCATAAAGCCCCCCAAAGGCAAGGAAGATCAGTGAAACGACAAGAAACCAAAGGGCGATGGGTTTACGCATGATGCCACGAACAGGCGCACAAACGATGAAAATTTGCCCGCTTGTGTGCCCGTCTCCTAAAACATTGGCTCCATTGCCATGGCGGGATGGTTGTGCGCCTCCAGCCAGGCAAGCAATTCGTCAACTGTGGTTACATTCCGCTCATCCGCGATCTTATCGAGCAGGTCGGGGTCGCCTTCACGTTCGCAGACGGCTTTGAATTCATCGTTCATGGATTGTTTCAATACGGACGACATCCACACCACGCGCTTGAAGCCGCCATCGGAGGAGATGAATTTGGGGCTGATGAGATAGAACTTGCCCACACCCATCACGCCAGGGGTTTGCAGACCGCCGCCCGCGATGCCCGCCAGAGTCGAGAAGGTCATGCCTGCGGGAGTCATGGAGGTGTCTTCACGCGAGACGACCATCACGCCGTTGGCTTCGGGGATGAGCATCACGATGCACTCGAAACAGCCGCAGGCGGTCATCGGGTTTTCCATGATGGAGTACATCGAGACTTCCTGCACCACGCCATGCGAGCCGATCCTGGCGTAATCGTTCGTGCCTTGCCAGTAGCCTTTGCGGTCGTCGAGCTGCTTGCCCAGTTTGATGGGCTGGTTCGGTCCTGTCGGGTTGATGCTGAACGACGCTTTGCAGTCCAGCCAGTTGTACGCGCCGCACAGACCGAGCCGCTCGGGCGAGACCACGCACACGTGATTCGGCGCGAACGATTGACAGAGCGTGCAGGAGTAAAACTCGTCCACTTTGTCGTCGGTCAGGTCGGCGAGGCGTTTGTTGCGGAAGTCGTAGGCGACGCGCGCCTTTTCCAGCCATTCGGCATGCAGCGCAGGGTCGGTGACGATGGTCACTTCCACTTTATCCACAATGGCGCCGAAATCTTCGTGAAAGCGCGCGTGCAAGATTTTGCCGAAATGTTCGAGGTTGAAGCCTTTGTCTGCGGCGTTATTCGAGACGCGGATCCAGGCAATGTCGCGTTGACCGACGTGCTGGATTCCGCTCGCCCCGTTGACGAAGTAATGCACCTGCCGCTCCAGCACTGGCTCGAAGTCCTGCTGCATCTGCCGTCCCGCGACCTTGATGATGATGCCCAGATCCGTCGCGCCTTGCGGCGGGACATCCTCAAAGCCCTTGCCGATGACTTCGATCTTTCCGTCGGTGACTTCATCCAGTTTCGCCATGTGCAGATATTCAAAGGCGCGCGAATGCTTGCCGCCGAATTCCACGCGCAAATCCGCCTTGCGGACGACCTCGCCTTCAAACGCGGAACCGTACGGTACGGGTACATCCACGTTCGAAACCTTGACTTTGACGCCGCGCACTTCGATGCACTTTTGCACGAGTCTTTCGGCGCGTTCGAGGTCATCCTTGCCTTCGATGGTGTTGAACGGCATCGAGACCACATGCTCGTACGTCGTTACGCCCGTCGGCAGAATTTCAGGGATGACCGTATCTGCGATGACGGGGAAGCCGAAGTTGATCGCGCCTGCCGCAGCGGCGTATTTCAAATCGTCCACTTCGCCGAGCGCAAGCACAAACGCGAAGACGCGCTCTTTGTTGTAAAGCAAAATCTCGCGCGATTGACCTGGCTTGAGTCCGCCGAAGGTCAGCGCGGAGCGGGTGGCAAACCCCAAAGCATAAATTGCGGAAATCGTATCCGTTCCAAACGGGACGGTGTACGTGTCGTAGCCGAGTTCCACGCCTTCTTCTTGAAGTTGATGAATGATGCTTCGTCCATTCACGTTGCCCGAAAGGAAGGTCAGGATGTTGCGCCGTTGTAACTCGCGCACGATCTTGACCGCGACCTCGTTCGACTTCGCGCATCCCACAATCGCGGCAAAGCCAGGCATACGACCATCCACGAGCTGAATGCCCCATGAACGCAATTGAATATCGTCAATCGGACCGTTCAAATGACCGTCGCCATTCTCCCCTCTCCCCTCGGGAGAGGGGGAAGGGGTGAGGGCGCCGTTTGCATCGGGACTTGTGAACGAAGTGCCGCCTGCGAGTTTGAATCCAGGCATCGGCTCGGGCTGAAGTCCATAGACGAAGCGCACCGCCTCGATCGTCTCAGCGGCAAGAAGCGTCGCCATGCCCGAGTCGAGCGTCTCGCCGAGATAGGGGGTCCATTTTGCAAACGCGGGAATCGGGTGAAGCAAATCCCGCGCGTACTTGATGATGGGCTGAAGGTCGCCGAGTTTTTCGACCGCCCTGCCCGTCATGCCCAAAATCGTCGGCAGGTAATACGCCGTGTTGGGGAACGAGACGGGCGTCTCCGCGCCTTTCTCCTTCAACGCCTTGTTGAGCATGATCTCGGCTTCGGTGACGAGTGCGTTCGCGCCGCGTATTGCTCTGGTTGCAATGTACTTTGACATCGTAGTCTCCTGGTCTTTTAGTCTCGTAGTCTGGTGGTCGGGTGGTCGAGAAGTCTTTTCGCCTGTTCATAAACGACTACAAGACTAAGCGACCACACGACTATTCGACCATGCGACTATCCGACTATCCCGTAAATCGCCTCACGCTTCTGCGCCAGCGGCAAATTCTCTAATTCTCTCATCCTTGCATCCCCACTTCTCCCATATTTGTTTTCCTCCCACGCGGGCAATCCGAGCGCGGCGCGTTTCTTGTCAATGTGAGCGAGCGTGGCTTCGATCATCTTCTGCGGGTCGGGGATGAATTCGAGTTTGCCGCCGTAGATCTTTTCCCAGCCTGCGCTGATGTAATGCAGCACCGCGTCGCTGTCGTTGACTCGGTCGGGCATGCCGCTGATGGGCGATGCGCCGCCGAAGATCACATACGCGCCCGACGCCACGCAATACGTCGCAATCGCCAGCGCCTTCTCGCTCATCCATTCGGGCGCAAGACCCACCGCAGGGATCTGGTCAATGTCGTCGCCAAGTCCGCCCGTCTCGACCATTTGCGTCAACACAGTCAGGATGCGCGTATTGTCCACGCACGAACCCATGTGGAGGACGGGCGGGATGCCGACCGTCTCGCAGATTTCGCGCAGACCGCTTCCGACTTCGCTCAAGCCTGCTTCGCCCAACATGAGTCCCAACTTCGCCGACGCAATCGCCCCGCACCCCGTCTGGACGACCAGCACGTCGTTCTTGAGCAATTCCTTCACGACGACGTTGTGCAGATAATCCTGCGACGAGCGCGGATTGTTGCACCCGACAATCGCCGCCACGCCGCGAATACGCCCCGTCATGATCGCGTCGTTGAGCGGGCGGAACGACGCGCGGTACGAACCTCCCAGCATGTAGTTGATGTACTCGTGCGAGAAACCTGGAATGAGGTCTTCCTTGATTTGCGGAATGCGAATCTTGGACGCCGCGCGGTTCTTGAAATTGTCAATCGCGGCTTTGAGGATGTTCTTTGCCACCGTCAACGCATGGCGCTCGTCGAATTCGATATGCGTCGCGCCTGTGATCTTGACCTTCGGCGAAGTGGTGATGATCTTCGTGTGGAAGTTCTGCGCCAGTCCCACCAGCGCCTGCATGATGCACTGCACGTCCACCACCATCGCCTCGACCGCACCCGTCAGGATGGCGAGTTCCTGGTGCAGGAAGTTGCCCGCCGCAGGGATTCCCTGCCGCATGAGAATTTCATTCGCCGTGCAGCATATCCCCGAAAGATTGACGCCGTTTGCGCCTGCCGCCCTGGCGTATTCGATGATTTCAGGCGTTTGCGAAGCGGCGACGATCATCTCGCTCAGGCTGGGTTCGTGTCCATGCACCACGACGTTGACCATGTCTTCTTTAATCACGCCCAGATTCGCCTGCCCCAAAATCGGCGCGGGCGTGCCAAAGAGAATGTCCGAAATGTCGGTGGCGATCATCGAGCCAGCCCAGCCGTCCGCCAGCGCCGTCCGCACGGCATGATTCAAAATATGTTCAGGGTCCTGGTCGTCGCCGATGTGCGTGCGGTGCAGCGCCTCGACCACTTCCCGATCCACGCCGCGCGGAATCACATTTTGCTCGCGCCAGATCTGCTGTCTCTTCTTTGGCGCGCGAACGGCGGGGACCACCTCCCCGCGCTGCTGACCGAATTGTGAAATGTAAAGGTCAGCCAGATCGTTGGCGATTTCCTCTGCGGAACGCCCCTCAACTTTGATGTCATAGAAGGATGCGACCATCCGCAGCTTGGCGACATCCTGAATGGAATATCCTTCCGCTTCGCCGTTTGCCGTCGCCTTCAACAGGAACGCCATGTCGCGTCCATGGTCGCTGTGCGCGGCGGAACCTGCGGCAATCGAGCGTGTCAGGTTGCGCGCCTGAATCGTATCCAGCGTTGCGCCGCACACGCCCACCTCGCCGTTCTTCGTCAGCCTGCACGGACCCATGCCGCATTGCTTGCAGCACATCCCTGCGCCGCCGATGTTGCACGGAACCATCGCATCTGCGCGCGTGAAGGCTGTCCCGATGCCGAGTTCCTCCGCGCGGATCAACATCTGCTGCGCGGCAGGGTCGGTCGAATAATCGTTGATTTCACGTTTCTTGGGCATAAGATTTCTCCTATGTCATTGCGAGCCGCTGTCGGTTGCGTAGCGGCGCCTCGCGCCGCGTATCGAAACCAGACGGTGAAGCAATCTCCTCGCAAATGGGGAGACCGCTTCGGGCTATCGCCCTCGCGATGACATTACTCCTCGACCTTCACCGTTCCGATCCCTGGACAATGCCAGAGCGGGCGTCCCTGGTAATTCACCCTTTGCGCAAAACTGACCGTTTGCCTGGTGGTTTCGTACGTGGCGGTATGGCGCAAGAGCGCCTTGTGTTTGACGGGCTGCTGCTCTGCGCTTTCCATCTCGATGGGCATCGCCCAATCGCTCAAATATCCCGCTTCGTCCAGTTTCGCCGCGATTTGCAAGCCGCTGATTTTGGTTTCGTCGTAGGCTACTTCAATGGTCTGAAAAGCGCTGCTGGCATACACGTCCACGACCCCCTCCAATTCCAGTAATATCCGCCGCACCTCCGTCACGTGATGATCCGCATAAAGGGCGGCGGTTTCGAACGTTTTGGTCTCCATAGAGACACCTCCTAAAAAATGGACGGACGATGACTCTGCGACCTTTAAAATTTAGACTTTTCCTTGTAATCATTCTAGCATTTTGACCGATTGTGAAGTTGTGAATTATGTCATTAGAAAATCAGATAAATGTACCTAACACAGTTGGAATTGAAAATTTTCATCACACGATGGATATAATGCTTTTGAGCATGGAATCATGTCTGATTTTGGAAAGAATTGGAAGCCAATCCGCGCCGTAAGAGATTCTCAACCGATGGCGGAGCGCGCGGCTGAACTGAGGTCAACGCTTCGGGTGCGGGACCCAAGCCTGGTCGCCGCGCGAAGCGCCTCATCCTGGCGGACAGTTGGTGCAGAGCGCGGTGAGTTAATCCTCCCGTTTTGGGACGATCGCTGCATCCTGCCCTTCCCCGAATTGACCGCTCGCAGCAGCCGCGGCGAACCGCTTCCCGATTTTCAACAAGCCTTGCTGCTGTATTATCTGCTCACCGCCGACGGCACACCGCTGACGGGGCGTTGGGTCTCGTTCGCCGATTTGCCAGATGGACGAATGTACAACGCTGCATTTCAGGGCTACAGCGGGGATGAGATTGTCAAACGGTTTGAAAAAGTAAGGCGAGATAATATCTCGCTTTACCCAGCGCTCCACGATTTCAAACAAGCGTGTCTTTCAGTCGGCGGAAAACCCGTTGAAATCGGTTCCGCTTCATTCATCTTCCAAGCCCTGCCGCGCGTGCCTTTGTTGACCACCTATTGGCTCGGCGATGAAGACTTTCCCTCCTCGTGCAAAATCCTGTTCGACGCCTCCGCCTCTCACTATCTGCCGATTGACGCCTGCGCCATCCTGGGCAGCATGTTGACGCGGAAGTTGATTCACTCACGTTACGCAGTTCCATCTCCCTCACCCCTTCACCCCTCTCCCAGTGGGAGAGGGGACGGGGGTGAGGGTGCGTAAGGTGAGCGATTCATTCTTAATTCGGCTAAAAAGGGGAATTCTGTCACTATTCCCTGCGGCGGGGGAAATATAGAATGAATCCAAAAGGAACGAACCATGAAAATTGCGATCACTGGCAAAGGCGGCGTGGGAAAGACTACGCTCACCGCCTTGCTCGCTCAATCCTATGCGGACATGGGACGGCAGGTTTTGGCTGTGGATGCAGACCCCTCTCCCTGTCTCGCGGGCGCACTGGGATTCCCGCCCGAATTGCGCGCGGAACTCCATCCCATCGCAGAGATGGATGAACTAATAGAAGAACGCACTGGGGCAAAGCCTGGCACAGTCGGCGGATTTTTCACATTGAACCCCCGCGTGGACGACATTCCCGAACGGTTCAGCGTCCTGCACCGCGGCGTGCGCCTGCTGGAAATGGGCAGCGTGGACGTGGGCGGTTCGGGCTGCATCTGCCCCGAGTCTGCCATGTTGAAAACTTTATTCACTCATCTGCTCTTCCGCGACGAAGACATCCTGCTGCTCGATATGTACGCGGGCGTCGAACATCTCGGCCGCGCCACGGTTGACTTTGTGGATGCGATGCTGGTGGTCGCCGAGCCGACCCGCCGCAGCCTTGGCACAGCCGCGCAGATCAAAAAACTGGCAAACGATATCGGCTTACAGCGTTTGTATCTTGTGGGGAACAAAGTTCGGGACGACGAAGAAGCCAAATTCCTTGAAGCCGAAACTCCAGATTTACCCCTGCTCGGCTATCTCCCCGCCGATTTGAAAGTGCAAGAGGCGGACAGGTTGGGCATCCCCATTTATGACCATGTCCCAAGTTTGAAATCTGCAACAGAACAGATTGCCGCGGCGCTCAATGAGTTGACCAGCGATGAGATAATGGAGTAACGCTTGGAACCTGAGAAGTAAACAAGTACACAAGGAAACAGGTACACAGGTATCCAATACCTGCCTACGTGTATACGTGTCTACTTGTCCACGTGAGAGACTACAGGACTATCGGACTATCAAACTATATGACTACAACCATCGCACTCGCAGGCAAAGGCGGCGTGGGTAAAACCACCGTCGCGGGCATGATCATCAAATACCTTGCCCAAAACCAGACGGGCAGCATCCTCGCCATTGACGCTGACCCTTCATCGAATCTCAACATGGTGCTGGGACTCGACCTCGAATGGACGGTGGGCGACATCCGTGAGGACATGCTTGCACAGGTGAAGACATCCCTGACCAACGGCGGCGCGGCGATGGGGACGATGCCAGGCGGAACGAGCAAACGCGACTATCTCGAATACCACGTCCGTTCCTCGCTAGCCGAAGGTTCGCGCTTCGATTTGATTGCCATGGGGCGCGGAGAAGGTCAAGGATGCTATTGCGCGGTCAACCACAACCTGCGCGAGGTCATTGACGGCTTAAGCCGTCACTACGCGTATGTGGTCATTGATAATGAAGCGGGCATGGAACACCTCTCCCGCCGCACCACGCGCGACGTGCAGCACCTGTTCATCGTCA
>QMIW01000064.1 GCA_024434165.1 Chloroflexota bacterium
AATTTTACAAAAATACGCTCCCGGCGGCGTCCCCGCCGCCGAGGACGGCGGCATGAGCAGGAATTTGTTTTCTAAAAACTTATGACCGACTACTTAGCAGGAATTGTTGGTAGCGGTAAAAGTAGAGCGGGATGCTATCCCGCTCTACTTCACTTCAACTGACCCATTGGCGAATTGTTAAATCCGGGCGCTGAATTGAACTGCGCGCGGGTCGCGCCCGAAAGCGAGACGTTTTGCCCAGGTGCTGGGAAAATTCCGCAAGGCGCGCGAATCCATGCTGATGAGCCTGCCGACCCGCCAGCCTGCGCCAATCAGGTTGGCGCAGATCTGCTCCGCGCCGTCTTCGAGAGACCAGCCTGCTTCACCGAGCGCGCCGCCGTTCAAGCGGATTTCCAGCGAAGCGGGTGAGCGCACGATGTTCTCGAGTCCGCGCATGAGCAGGGGGTCGCCCGCCAGCAAACTTTCGAGCAGGCTTCCCCAGGGAAAGTTGATGGTGACGTGTGAAACCAGTCCGCTTAGTTCGTGCGGAAGGGCTTGCGCGCTGGCGATGATGTAGAGCAGGTTGGGCAGGCTGGCACGCGAGCGGCCGCGCAGGTTCTCACGGCACGAGTCCACACCGATGACGAAGTGGCTGGGGAAACTTTGGGCGTGGCAAAAGGCAAATTTGCCGTCGCCCGTTCCCAGGTCCAGGAAGATGCGGTTGTAGTTTGCGAGCCGCGCGTAAAAATCGGTCCAGGTCAAATCAAGGGACGTTCTGCCCCGAATCGTTTCCATTTGAAACCTCCAATTTGTCGAATTGAGAAAGAGCGGCAAATTGGAGCGGGGCGGACCGCGTGCGCGTTTAAATGCAAACGGACGGCTGCGTCAGGCGCCGTCGAGATCGTCGGGTGTCGGTTTTTTACGGGTTGGGGGGAACGTGAAGCCAGCCCATTGGCAATGCTCCGGGCTGCAGGACCGTATCGAAACGGTTTGGTTTTGAATTAAGGCTTAACAGGGAGGGCGGGCTGTGTTCATGCGGCGATCATAGCATAGACGGACGCGCGTGTGTATTAAATTTTTCTATGAACTATGGGATGGATAGATTCCAAATTTTGGGTATAATTTCGTCGCTGCCCTGATAGTTCAATGGATAGAACAAGGCACTCCTAAGGCTTAGATGTAGGTTCGATTCCTACTCAGGGTACTGTCTCTATTCTGTTGTTAAGGTGCTACGATCACCTGACGACGATAGAGCCGCCGTCACAAACCCGCGTGTCTCACCACGCGGGTTTGACTGTTTAATTCGCCCAAATCGAAAACACCAGGGCGAGAACACACAAGAAAATAAATCCCCATGCAAGCACTTGGTGCAGGAGCGTCACCGGTCCGCGCCCAAGGTTTCTAAAATACCTTTTTACCGCTTGTCTGCTCATTGGTTCAGTCCGCGACAAATTCTATTAGCCACTCGCCGCGCTGTCCCGCAGCTTCTTCACCCGTTCAAGTTCCGACGCCGGAATCACAAGCGGCGAAGTCCTCCCGCCAAAGGGATTCTTCTTCGCCGCTTTAATCTTTCCGCTCTTAATCAATCGCTCAATCGTTTTCCGTGAAACGCCGAGAGCGCCCGCAAATTCAGGGATGGTTAGAGTCTTTGTCATGAGCGAATATTACCCCCTTTAGACAACTTCGACAAGGGAACACACGTTCTAATTTTTACCAGGTCATCTACATCGGACTGAGTCGTTTCCGTGCGTCCTGAGGCTTCCTGTGGTCACGTTTTCCGGCTCGATCCTCCAAAATCCCCGTTTTTTGACCTTTATCGCTTCCCTCCCGCATACGGCAGCGCCAGCCCTGCACGCAATAATTCATCGTTCAAATTTCGCGGGTTCTGCAATATCTTCACCCGGTCCACTTCACCAGGCAAAAAGCGCACCTCAGCCAACCAGCGCCCATACTTTTCCCGCCGGGATATATCCACCACCAGGACAGTCCCCACCGGGCAATTTTCCTCGATGTAACGCCGCGCCGGGTCCTCGATGCCCCTCGCACTGAAGTGCACTGTCTCAGGTGTGTTGATGCGCACCAGGCGCACGACCTCGATGATATGCACATTGAATCCCAAATCAATCTGAAGCTTCAACGTGTCACCATCCACGATCTGCAATAGTTTCGCCTCATACTGAAACATACGTTCTAACCTCCTGAAAACAAAACGGCTCGAACCTTCCTACAGGCTCGAGCCGCAAAAAATCTGATCTACTGCTTACCGAAGAAGAAGCCAAGGATCAGACTCATCCCTGCCCACAATTCGGTCGGCACATCCTGCCCAAGCGCCACCAGGACGATGACGCCTGCGACAACGACCACCGCAATCACAGGGGTTGCAATCTTCGAAATGTTCTCCATGAGAGAGTCTCCTTTTCGTGGATTGACCTGATCGAGCCAAGGAGACCAGGTCAATCCAGGAAGATAAGGCGCTTACGGAGTGTTATCGGTCCACTCGGCGCCCACGGTCACACTGTTGCCCGCAGCAGGCTGGGTCAAAGGCACACTCACACCCAGGCGCACCGCGATATCGTAGATAGCACTCGCGCAGGCATAAAGCGGCAGGCCGTCCACCAGCTGAACCGGCGTCGAGCCGTCTGCCGTCGCCCAATCGGTCTTCTGCTGGGAAGTGAAGGCATTGAATTCGGCTTCATACGCAGTCAGCGCAGCAGCACCGTTCGCGGTCAACTCACCCACGATCAACGAATTCCAGCGGTATCCGAATTTCGACTTCAACTCGGTGCGCAGCACCAAGCCAAGCAGTTTCAGCGATCGCTGGATGTCGCCGAGCTTATTGCGCACGAGCATCTGCGCGGCGGTCTGAGGGTTACTCGGTCGCACGTACTGGCGCACATATCCGCGAGGATCGAACACCATCATGTCGCCAAGCTTGCCGCTGGCGGAGCCAGAGAGCAGAGGATTGATCACTTTCGCCATGGTTACTTTTTCTCCTTTCCTCAAGATTGCGCGCGCCGGTCCGACGATCAGCGCCGCGCCCATTACATCAGCACCTCGTAGCGATGCTGGAATGACCTACCAAATCTTATATGTAAAATTTCGCTGCTGCCCAGTCCGGTTACGAATATAAAACTTACCGTCGACATGAACCGAAACCGCCATCTTTCCAACCGTGCCGCCAGTTCCCAGCAGCTCACCGGTAAAAACCTCCACATCCGAACCCTTAATATAACTCTCGCAAACACTTGTCGCCGCAGCCTTGCATGATCCAACGATCCAATTCGTCGCAGTCGAACCGGACCGCATCTGCACCAAAAACATGAAAAGGCCTGCCGTCGACGGAAGATCAATAAGCACAACTCCATCATTCGGAATAGTGACCGTCACTCCAATCGAGAGAATATCCCAATTGAAAGCATCCATCTTACCCCCAACCTCAGTAACCAAATTATTAAAATCAACTGCAAATGCATACCGAGCATCTCCACGCACCTGATTGAAATACTGCAAATGATCATCGTCCCCAAGACCGGTCATTTCTCCATGATCGCTAGTCCCAACCTGCTGGGTCACGTTAATCGTTTCAACCATCAGCGAAGTTCGCTGTGAGAGCTCAAGCTGAAAAAGCGGTGTGTAGTTCGGCTGAATATTAATCGGTGTCGAGACAATACGATTATTCTTCAGGTAAACCATAACCAAATCGCCGACATTCAAGTCTATCCTCCGCCCAACCTGCAACCGCATCGAGGACGGTGTTCCAACAAACACCCGTGCAGTGTCATAGGCTACGATTTGAGAATTCACGTACACAAACAATTCGCCAGTCCAGGTCTCATTGGTGTTCTGAAAAACCACCTCGCAATACATATCGTACCTGCCGCTGACCAGCGCCCTAACCTGGTAAGGTGGGATTGGAGCATCATGCATCCCGCCTGTGTCCCAAAGCTCCTTATCCCAATAGATCACATGAGGTCCTGCGCCTGGCACGCTCCACGCCTGCCCAAGAGTCAGGCACACCGACGGGACCTCGCTCACCTCCTGCACCGCCTGCGATATTGCCGAAACAACAGTTTTATTACTGACGGTCACGCTGTCAAGGTTGACCGCTCCCGTCCCTGTGCGCCTGAGAGTCACATAGTGCAGCCCGCGAATCACGCGGCGCGAGCTCCACGTCTGCGCCTGCAGAATCTGTGAGGCATTTTGCCCGATAACCTCAGTCCCGAAGGCATACGAGCTTACCTCCAGCATCCCCGCGTTTGGCTTTTTCACGAACCTTAGAGAGAGCTGCGTGCCATAAAAATAAAATTCACATGTTGGCGTCTCTGTTACTCCGCTCTCTTTGTAGGTCCCGCCATACGCCGCCGCATCTCCAACGTCACTCCATTGCCCAATGTACCCAAGCATCACATCGTCATCGTCAATCGTGCCCGACGTGACGACACCCGCAAGAGACTTCGCGTACCACTCATTTGCAAGGGCTGCATTCCCGCCACTCAACGGATCCATCCCATAAAGCGGCGCGTTGCTCACTGTAAGCCACTCCCGAATACACCACATCACCACAAAGAAGGCAAAGCCAGGGCGCAGAGTCTCTGTCGAGTGTGGCGCATTACTATCCCAGTCATCCTGCTGCCCAGGCGTGAACGCATTCCAGTCATCCAACGCCAGCCCCAGACGCTGGTTTCCATTCTCCGTCACCCGCTTATAAAGACCAGTGTACCAACGCGACCCAAAAACCGTCCGCATCGCATTCTTCACCCACAACCCCGCCTGCTTCTCGGTCTTCGTAATGTCCCGAAAAACATCACGCACCGCCACCTGCGCAGGCGACTTTGGGTCATAAGGCGTGACGTATGCACGGACCACGTTCCCCTGAAAGATGATCATCTTTCCAAACGCACCGCTTGCCGATGCTGAAGCGAGAGGGAGGGTTACAGTTGGCATCGCTCACCTGTTCTAATAATACCACTTAGACCCCCATTCATAGATTGGCGTTGATTTGGTCGCAGAACAACTGTTTACATCATACAGAACACCTCAATACATTGGCTTGGATATATACAAGTAACAACAGACCCACACAGGAAAGACGAAAGCCACACGCCGGATGAAGTGATTTGACAATCTACACTGCCGGCACAGGAAGTCCGCCCTCGCTTCGCTCGGTCGGCGCTTCGCGTCCACACCGACAGATTCCCCTCAACCCTCCCTGCCCACTGCCGCGGCGGACGCCACGCCAGGTCACGCACACCAGGCGCCCAGGGCATCATGCTTTGCGCGTGGACATCAGCACGCCCGCGACAACCGCGCGGATCGGCTTCGTCCGCGCGCCGCGAAAAGCATCGCTAAAGCATCATGCCCAACGAGCGCGCGCCTGAGAGCGTGAGCATGTCCTTTGGCGGGCGCCGACTCGCGTTTGTGGATCGGGGTTGACTCCACACCCAAAACTCCAACGCTGACAGTTTGACATTCGCGCGTCGGTGCGGCTCGTTCCTCACACGCACACGCCGCGCTTCAAATGCTCCACCGACAATACTGAAAGCGACACCGCCACTGCAAGCAATCCCGCGCGTTTTGCACTTCTCATCTGATGGTGCGCTCTGCCAGCGTGCCTTTGGCTCTGTTATTCTGTCAGCGAAGCGCGGTAATGCGGGATTAGGTGACGGCGTTCCGGGGTCTCACTCTGACCTGCCAGTTTTTACTCACACTCAAACCTTTGCTCTGCTCTCAAAGCCCTATCTCGTCCCACCCCGTCACCCGCACCCAACCCGCAGGGCATTTCACGTTCGACTTTGGGCGGGTTCTGACCATCGAGTCTTTCCTCACTCCTGGCTGCGGGCGCGCGCTCGCCGAAATTCGCGGCGAGGGGGCAGAAGATCGCTGCCCCTATGGGCGGAACAATCGCCGCCCATGCGCGCCCGCCCAGCTCGGACAGTCTAACTCTCACCCGCCCACGCTCACCGTTTCATGCCATCTAATGGCTTGGCTTCCTCCCCCAAGCGGTTCTCCAGGTCTCATTTCCGCCACATCCAGCGCGTCAAATCTCTTGTACAAACGGAGTGTCATGTCAAAGCCGTGATCATCCTTCCCTCTTTCTTACAGGCTTCCTCACTCCCTGCCTCCGGCTCTACGCTGACAGTTGATCAGCTGCGGCTCTCCTCCCTTCAGTCGTCGCCCTGCGGGTGCAATTGCAGGGAACCCGGCGGCTACAGATCATGCGCAGGTGCGCCAGTGCTCCCCTCTCACACGCGCCGCCAGGCATGCCACACTCCCCCGCCATCTCCAGCCGGCGCACCTATCAGCGCATTGTAGCCGCCACCCTGCAATTACAAGCCGCCAAAGCGTATCCACCCTCCAGCCTACCCGTGAGCGTATCCTGGTCCTGGAAAGCTTTCCCACCCGCACCGCCTCATTCCCCGCCTGAGGCTGTTTCAACACCCAAAGCGTTTGCACCCTCAAGACCAGCCCAAACCTCATCCAGGCGCAAAAAAGCCCCTCAGAAGCCTTCTGAGGGGCAAATAGAACGGGCTTTCTACAAATCAGCGGAACGTGATCAGCTCGCCGTCACTCTTGAATCGAGCCGTGCGCCTTGTGACCTTCACCATCAGCCGCAGCACCTCCACCGCGTCGAGCGCCAGGTCTGCGCTTGCGCCTTGTATAACGGCGCCGAGCTCGAGCGCGTTGAAGGCGGAGCTCTCCAACAGACGATAAAGCCACATCTCGAAGAGTGACTCTCTTGCCGCGCCAAAACCAGCGGCGCCCGAGTTCTTCGACAACAACCACGATGATAAAAATCGCGAGCGCAGTAAGCGCGACGCTCTCACTACTTCCGTGCGCGACGATGGCAGCGAGCGCGGCAATAGCGACGCGCTCGATGGTGCGTCCCACGCTGTTGGCAGTTTGAGTCGCCCGCTTGGGTCTGGCCATAATAACGGGAGTTCCTTCTGTTCAATGCTATCACGTCCCGCTCGTTTCTTCTGTCTCACTGCCATGCTCCACATTGTACGCGCCGCGCTCTTCGTCGGTCCGCTTCGTGAAGTTCAAGAACGACACCTGTCGCACCGCATCCTTATGCTGCACTATAGCTTTATCCACTTGTGACTCTAACCGCAGGCACTGCCGCAGCTGGGCAGAAATTTCATGCCGCTTGAATGGTGCATCTTTCGACGTGACCAGCTTATAGTAAGCCTTCTGAGCTTTGCGCATCTCTTCCACCAACTTAACAAATTCATCATTCATCGAGGACTTCGCTATCATCCATCATCGAGAAGAACATGCCCTGGTCACATGTTCCCACGCTGACACCATCGGCGACGATCGGCACACCTTGCCAGATCTCCGCGCGTACCTCATCGAGCGGAAGCCCGAAGCGCTTTGCGATGATAGCGATCACGCCGTCGAGCCACGCAGGTGTCAGCGCGAGCAGGTCGAGCATATACGCGCGAGTCTCGCCCCGCTCAGGCACGCGCACCCTCCGCGGAATGAGCGAGAGAATCGGCACCACCGCATCGGGAAAGACTTCACTCCACAACTCGCGCCGCTCTTCATCGTGGATGATTGCAATGGTCGTCCAATTAGTTGTCATTTCACACACTCCGAGTCTCGAAGATAGATCGACCGCGCGAACCCTTCGAAGCCTTCGAAGCGCACGCGCCACCAATTCGGATCTAAATCGCTCACCAGCTCCACCACGTCGCCGCGGCTGAGCCAGGTCAAAACGCTATCATCCACAGACGGACCGTCGCGCAGGTTCAAAGCCGTATCCGCCACAACCAGGGCGCACATCGGCGACAACTCTTCTCCCTCTCCCGCATGGGAGAGGGTCGGGGTGAGGTCCTCACCCACACGCTCTACAGCCGCCATCGTGGGCGCCACAGAGTCACGCTCCACAGCATCCAACGCCGCCATGCTCAGACACGCCAGGCTTGCCAATGCCAGGCTAATCACTAGAATCACGCTTCTTTTTTTCATCGGGTCTCCTATCAATATATGCAAACTTTTCATCTTCCCACGTGCCCCAATGCCAGCGAAAATATTCAGCATTACTGCACCGAACAAATCCCGCTTTCTTCAGCACGGGAACATAATAAGCGTCACTCAAACACGCTGTAGCATGATCTTTCTTGTTCACCATGTAGATATACTTTCTTGCCATCACTCCTCACTTTCTCGCTGATAATATTCACCCGGCAATGGTTCAACCGGCAACAGATCCGAATCACAACCAGGGCAAAGCCAATGCAAAGCATCGTCACCCGTCCACCGCTTTAGTCCACTTTTCAAAACCCAAACATCACAATTAATGCAGTAAATTTTTTCTTCTCTATCCATTTCGGTTTTCCTTTCTGGTTTTCAATCAATCCACATTATTTAATTGATTAGTGGATTCGTAAAAGTAATAGGGCATGTGTACAGTGTGGGCAGCCTTTCGTGAAATAGTAGAAAAATCCCTTTTTTCTCTCAAAAGCCGGTACACAGTTTCACTGTGTACAACTTGGAACATCTGCCCCAAAATTAGGAACAACTCAACTTTTCCACCATCAGAGCGCCGCCCACTGTGGATAACTACTCACTTGCCCACATCTGCCCGCAAGCCGTCCACAGTTGCACTGTGTACAACTTTCTCAAAAAGCGGGATATCCACCACACGGTTATTGATCTCCACTTCAAGAATTTTCACCATGCAGCCAACCGCCCCATACATCAACCCGCGCCCAGGGCTAACTAGTAGCGGATGCTCGACATCGATCAACGCGGCGATGATGACCGCACCAGGCAACAACCCACGCGCGCCAAAGCCATCTGCGATTTGATAATCCCCCAAGCACCACTTGACCGCAATATCTCGCCGCTCTTCCTGTGTTGTCTTTCGATAAACCTCAACAACTTGCAGCATCAAGGTTCTATCATCATCTTTTTTTGGTTTCCTTGGCATAGGCTTCTCCTAAGCCGGTCTCAAATGGGACCGGCTCTTTTTGTTACGCTCGCATCTCACCGTAACGCGTTACCCTGCGCCGCTCTCGATATGCCTTCTGCTTGTGGGCAAGGCTGGCATACTTCCGACGACGTCCGCGCCCTGGCTCGATCCGTTGACCACATCCACACGCACACACACGCTTAATCGGCTGGTTCTTCTTCCGCGGCGCTATCGTCACGAAATCCTGCACCAGGTGCTTCACCTCCCGCCGCTGGCTGAGGCTCAAGCTCCCCAGCTGCAGCGACAACGCTTTGCTTCTTGCGCCAGCTCGGAATCTTGGATCCGATTCCAGTAATGAAATTTTGGAACGCTGCACCCACCACCGACGGCGCTTTGACCTGGCTTTCTTCCTGCACCGGCTCAGGCATGGCCACAAACTGATCACCACCCAACGCCTGCACATTCAAATCGCGCAGCATGTCCGCAAATAAACGATCAGCTTCGATGACACCCAGCGCGTGCGCATTGGCTTTCATGCGCTCGTCAAATTGCTTTTGTGCTTCGTCCTTCACCTTCGCCTTTTCAACGCCGATGTTGATGTCAGCGCTCACTTCCGGCTCTGCCGAATGTCGCGCATACAACAGCACCAGGTGAGCCACCAACACACCGATCATGATGTAGGTGAGGGGTTGCGCCATCTCGTCAGGCGTCAGGTAGCCACTCGAGATCCCAATCTCGATGCCAACCAGCCCCACTGTTCCAGCCAGCCCAACCAAAAAGCCAAAGCCGGAAAAGACATATTGCATCGTCGAACGCGAGAGATATACAAACGCCAGGAACCAGATCAGCGCCGCTAGGTCAAAATTGACCAACCCGAAGATCTGCCCCGCCAGGTCATCAGGGAAAATCAACGCGAGCCCGTTCCACGAGTAATACATCACAGCCGCACCGACCGCGGCCATGAACAGGAAGAACAAGACTCCTGCAAAGATGGGTAATAGTTTTTTCATGTGACAAGTCTCCTAAAAAACTTAGAACAGCAATCCCGAAAGGAATGCCTTCACTTCGCCCGTTTCACGATGAACGATTGTAAAATCGTTCAATCTCACAGGCTCCAACCGATAGCGCGAATGAAACGCCTCCGCACCTTTCTTCCCGATGCGCCGCATATGCTCAATCCCATACCGTGCCACCGTCCGCAGTCCGCCCTGGCGTCCTGCTTCGCGCTTCTTGTTGTTCGATCTTTCTTGCAAATTTCTAACTATCTTCCCCATTGTGACAAGTCTCCTTTCTGCGTAAAATACTATTCGAGCCGCTCACCGGCGGTCTCTGTGGCAAGTCTCTCGCCGGTGAGAGGCTTACGTCGAGCGATTGTGTCCCGACAATCGCACACATCACGGGCTGGGGGTCATCCAGCCCGAAAATGCCAATATGGAGGCACATCATGAATAGGGAAATCGAGAACTTCCTCTCGACGGCTCACGCCTACGCCAAATCAACGAAGGGAAGCTACCGCCGCATTCTCGAACGATTGCTCGAGATCCAAAATCTCGACCAACTCGACGCGGCAGACTTGATAAAATTCGTAAATCAACCTAAATGGGGAAACGCACAGCAAAACGTCGCGCTCTTCTGCGCTCAAAAATTCCTGCGATGGAAATTCGGCTCTCTTCATCCCGCCCTGTCCGCAAAAATAAAACGTGTCAAACCCTTGCCCCGCCGCTCTCTAGATCCCGACCAGGCTCTAAAAGTCCTGGCATCCTTCGACCCCTACAAAACATCGGGCGCGCGCGATCTTGCTTTAATTGCCTTCGGGCTCGATACCGGCTTTCGCCGCGCTGAAATCGGGTCCATGATGTTGGCAAATGTTGACTTCTACAGCAACACAGCCGCCGCGCTCTGCAAGGGCGGGCAATGGGGCTATGGCACATTCAGCCAGGAAACCGCGCATCTCTTGCAAAACTGGCTCAAAGTCCGCAAGCCGCGCGATGGGGTCAACAATCTTTTCCTCAACATCAAAACCGGCAAAGCACTCACCGGCGACGGCATCAGCTGTATTTTCAAACGGTTGAGTAAAGCAGTCGGCTTTCAAATCTCCGCCCACGATCTGCGATCATCCTTTGCCACCCTTGCAACCATCTACGGCGCCCCCTCCCGCGCAGGTCAAATTGCTGGAAGATGGTCCTCAATCGAAATGTTCGAGCACTACACCGGCAAGCTGGCTCTTCGCACCATCCAGCCCTACCTGCCCATGGCAAATCTCAAAAAGGAATGAACCCACAAGGCTTAGATGTAGGTTCGATTCCTACTCAGGGCACAAGCAGGATTTGAAGATTAATAATTCTCTAATAAAAAAGGGCTTGCTTTTTTTTGAGAGCCGGTGTATTATTACCAACGATGACTGCTAGGGTGCCCCCCTCACCCTAGCAGTCATCATTTAACCTTCCCGGCGAAACAGGTAAAAAACGACCGCTTTTCAAAAGCGGTCGTTTTTCTCTTTGTTTATTAGACCTCTTGTATGTGCCCCCGCCGCAGTCCTCGGTGATGGGGACGCCGCCTTGAGCAACGTAAAAAAGTGACTTTTGCAAGAAGTCTATTGTTTTTTTGTGTTTTTTACCATTTGTCTAGCGGTCTGCAGCAGTTCATGTGCGGAGCGAATCGTGCCTTCGCCCACTTCGCCCAGCATTTGCGAGAGTTCCAGCAGGCGGGATTCGCCGTCGAGCAGTTCCACACGTGTGAGCGTGCGTCCCTTATCCACAAGTTTTTGCACCTGATAATGCTGGTCGCCGAAGACGGCGAGCTGGGGGAGATGCGTAACGCAGAAGACCTGGTGAATGCGCGAGAGATTCCACAGTTTGTGCCCCACCACCATGCCCACACGCCCGCCGATGCCCTGGTCAATTTCATCGAAGATCAACGTTGGGACTTCGTCGGCGCGCGCCATGACGTTCTTCAAGCCCAGCATGAGGCGCGAGGTCTCGCCGCCGGAGGCGATCTTTGCCAGCGGTTTGAGTCCTTCGCCCGGGTTCGGGGCGACGAGGAATTCCACACGGTCGAAGCCGTTCTGGTCGAAGGCGAGGCGGGTTCCATCCGGCAGGGGAATGCCATTCGGGTCTGGTTTGGTTTGAAAGTCCACGCCAAACTGGGCGGATGCCATCCGTAAATCGTCGAGTTCGATCTCGATGCCTTTGCCCATCGCCGTGCCTGCGGCTTTGCGTTTTTCAGAGAGCGCCATGCCCTGTTTGGAAAGTTTCTCCAGCAGTTTGGCTTCCTGCATTTCCAGTTCGGCGATGCGGTCTGCCGCGCCGGTGATGGTCTCCAGCTGTTTCTTCGCATCCTGACCGTAGGCGATGACCGCCGGGATGCTGCCGCCGTATTTGCGCGTGAGCGAGTGGATGAGATCGAGACGTTCCTCCACATCGTCGAGGCGTTTGGGGTTGAATTCGATCTCGTCGAGGTAGTTGCGCAGGCTGTGGATGATATCCGAGAGCGTATCGAGCATGACCTCAGCCTGGTTTGCCATCTCCGTCTGCGCCGCATCAATCTTCGCCAGTGCGGAGAGCGCCTGCGCTGCCTGCCCGATCAGGTCGGTGGCGGCGGGTGTTTCGGGCGAGCCTTCTTCGAGAATCGCCAGCGCCTCCTGCGCATTCTGCGCGAGCGACTCGGCGTTGGCTAATCGGTCGCGCTCCTTGCGGAGTTCTTCATCCTCGCCCACCTTCAACTTCGCCGCTTCGATCTCCTCGACCTGATAAGTGAGCATTTCGATGCGGCGCTCCGCGTCGGACTGCGCCTTGCGCAGTTCGGACAACTCATGGCGCAGGGTCAACAGCGCGTGATAGGTCTGGCGGTATTCGTTCAGCGGCTTGGATACGTCTGCAAAGCGGTCGAGCAGACCGAGATGCGCGCGCGGGTCGAGCAGGGAGAGATGCTCCGCCTGTCCGTGAATATCCACCAGCAGGGCGCCAATTTCCTTCAGCAAACCCACGTTCACCGTCCGCCCGTTGATGCGCGCCAGGCTGCGCCCTTCGCGGCGGACTTCGCGCATGAGCACGACGTAATCGGGATCATCCATCAGTTCTTCACGGTTGAGGATTTCATGCACCGCTTCGCGTTCGGGACCTTTGAGCTGGAACACGCCCTCGACAAACGCCGCATCCGACTCCGTGCGGATGAAGGTCGTATCCGCCTTGCCGCCGATGAGCATGACCACCGCATCGAGGATGATGGATTTGCCCGCGCCGGTCTCGCCGGTGAGGATGATCAACCCCGGACCGAAACGCAGGTCGAGCTTATCAATGATGGCAAAGTTCTGGATGCGGAGTTCGGTGAGCATGTTAGAGTTGAATCCCTGAGATGCGAGTGTAAACGATGGGCGTGACGATCACAGCGTACACGACAACCGCAAACGCGGCGAACCCGCCGCCGAAGAAGAACATCCCCAACGCCGCGGGGAGCGCGCCCAGCACCACGCCCGCCGCGCAGGCATAAAACAGCGGACGCGAGCGGCGTTTGTTGATGGCGCGCAGGGTGATGTTGGAGATGAAGACGCCCGCCGCCCCGCCGATGCCCGCGGCAAGAAAGAAGATGTAAAAGCCGATAAAACTGGCGGCAATGCCCACCAGGGCGCTGGCAGCCAGAGACAGGACAAATGTGATGCCGAAGCCGATCAGGTAGTCGTACCAGACGGCGGTATCGAACGTCTTCCTGCGTTCGCGCACGCAATCCCTGCACATGTAGCCAGTCGGCGTGCCGACGGCGCACGAGGTGCAGATGTAGCGCTCGCACCGTTTGCAGCGCAGCGTGGTTTCCCTTCCGGGATGGGCATAACAAGTGGTCATGGCGGTGTCGGTCATCTCGGCAATCCTAGAGAGTTTTCGTTCATGTGCATGGTGATATTGCGGTAAAAGTAACCCGGGTCTCCAAAACGGACAAATTGCGCGGTCACGTCGGCAGCGGTCACGTTGACGACGTCGTCTTCCATCAACGGCGAGGGCGGCTGGCCGTCCACGCTGAGCACGGCATTTTCGCTCTTCACAACGATGCCCACCGAAGAACCCTCGGCAAGGACCACCGCGCGGTCCACGGAGAGATGCGGGGCAATCGGCACAAGCAGGATGTTGCGCAGTTCCGGCGGGAGGATGGGACCGCCCGCAGCGAGGGCATAAGCGGTGGAGCCTGTGGCGGTGGAGGCGATCAAACCGTCGGCAACATAACTGGTCAACTGGCGGGTATCCACAAATGCGGTCAGCCGCACGGGGCGCAGGTTTTGTCCGCGCCCGACGACTACCTCATTCAGCGCGTGGGAAATTCCCTGGCTTTCACCGGCGCGGATGTGTTCCGCCTTCAGCATCATGCGGTTTTCGATCCATGCCTCGCCGCGCAATAACTTTTCGAAGTAATCGCGCCACTCTTTGCGGTCAATCTGGATCAGAAAGCCCAGCCTGCCGAGGTTGACTCCCAGAATGGGAACGCCCGAAGGCGCGCACAAATGACCCGCCCGCAGGACACTGCCGTCTCCGCCCACGACAATAAGCATGTCGAACTCGCCCTGCTTCACCCGCCGCCGCAGTCCCTCGTCGTAGAGCGAACCGATGGGAGCCTCCATCCCTTTTTTCTTCAAGAATGCCGACATGGACCCGGCTTCGGTGAGGGCTTCCGGCATTTTTGGGTATGCCGCAACAACGACGCGTTTTGGAACGAATGACGGGGACATGACAAGGCAATTATAAGATAAACGGGTGACGACGGGGAGACAGACGGGCATCCCGCTACGCCAGTTTTTGATCGCAGACCTCGCGGAAGCCGCATCGTTTACAACGGGACGGCTGTTCGTGCGACCGGGAGATTCTGCTGCGGACATCGTCTTCACGCATGTCGGCGAGCAGTTCGATCAGGGCTTTCTCCAGGTCTTTGGTGTACTCCACGGCAAAATCGCGGTTCTCGTAATGGATGATGCCGTAGGGCGGGCGTTTGTTGTACGTCTTCTCCACCAGCAGACAATACGAAGCAAGCTGGAAGATGTGCGATTCGTACGGCGCTTCGGGCGCGCGCCCCGATTTCACCTCCACAGGGATGATTTGTCCGTTTTTTTCGATCAGGTAGTCCGGTTTGCCGGTCAGCCCGAGCGCGGCGTAAAAAAACGGCTTCTCCACTTTGCCCCAGCCGCGCGTGTCGGTGTAGACGACCCGTCCGCCCGGCAAGCCGGCGGCTTTTTGCTGGCGATTGGACTGCCAGAAGAAGATGAGGGCGAGGAAGAGAAGAGCAAGGGAGAGGTAGAGCATTAAGTAATCGAGGATTGGAGAATTTGGAAACTGGCGATTAGAGACTGGAGGCTTGTTTGATGACTTTCTTTACGCGGGCGAGACCCGAGCCGGATAAATCCTCCATCCGTTTTTCGAGGACTTTAATGAAGCCGGCTTTGTTGGAGGCGATGACGGCTGGCAGCGTCTTTTCGGAATGCTGGGGCACATCTTTTGGACGGCAGGATGAAAGATGCTTAAGCAGATATGGGAAGATGACTTCGTTGTACTTCCTGTTTGCTGCAGCGGTAATTGCCAGCGCGGAGATGGCGCTATCCACTGTGATGACCGAGCCGGCGTCCTTTGCCTTTTTGATGGTATCCACATGAGCAAAGACCGCATCAGGATTGGCTTTGGCGGCTTCGGCAAGAGCGGTCATGCCGCCCCAAACGAGACGGTTGTTCCTGCTCTTCAGCAGTTTGGCGAAATCATCCACATACCCACCGATCAACTTCGGCTCGATGCAGCCTATTTCATAAAGAACTTTGATGCAATCCGCCTGGATGTTTTTATCCTTGTTCCACAGGTTTTCGACAATTTCACGGATGCCCTTTTTATCTTTCCCTGCGGCGAGGTCGCGCGCCAGTTCCTGGTTGGGGACCTCATCCCGCCGGTTTTGAGAGGTGGCAAGTCTATCCAAAATAGACATGGAGACTCCTTGGTCAGAGCAGTCGAAAGGCGAGGTACGCCGCCAGCAGGAGGATCGCCGTCAGAAACAGGATCAGCCCCAAAGTCCGGGTGAGAGATGCGGCAAGCACCTGGCGTCCATGCCGCCGGTGAAGGTCGGTCCCGGCTGCGAGTTCCGCCTGGTTCTGGGAAGGGGCGCCGGTCTTGCGGTACCACCAGGCGCGGCGGCAGTACAGGTAGGTGCCGATTTCGGAAGAGCGAATCGGGCGCATGGGCAGAGTATAGCACAAATTTTCTAATTGGATTCCATGTCATTGCGGGACCGCGAAGCGGTCGAAGCAATGACATGGGAAACCATGATAAACTTTCGGTGCAAAATTTCCAGCGGAGACCACCCATGACCAAACGCGAGACCTATTCGATTGAGATCGCCGGAATCAAACGCGAACTGCCTCTTTTTGAAATCAAACCCGGACTGCGCATCGCCATTCTGAACATTTTGGGCGATACGGAACTGGTGCAAGCCTGCGCGCGCGAACTCGCCGAAAAGATCCGGGGCGTGGACTATGACATGATCGTGACCGCCGAAGCGAAATCCATTCCACTTGCACACGCGCTCTCTGTGGAGACCAGTAAACCCTACATCATCCTGCGCAAAGTATACAAGCCGTACATGGGCGACGCCATTAAAGCGGAGACGCTTTCCATTACCACCGGTCAGCCGCAGGTTTTGATTCTGGACGAGAAGGACCGCGATGCGATTCAGGGGAAAAAAGTGCTGGTGCTGGACGACGTCATCAGTACCGGTTCGACGCTTCAGGGAATGCGGATGATCCTCGATAAAGCCGGGGCAAGCGTGGCGGGTGAGGCGGCGATCCTCACTGAAGGCGACCGCGCGCAGTGGATGCACATCCACTCGCTGGGGCATTTACCGCTGTTTACGGATTGATTTGAATGTTCGTCGAGGCGGGTAAAGACATGATCGCTCCCCTTACGCGGAACGTCCCGAAGGCGTCGCTGTGGTCCCGCGGCACGCGGGATGGCGACATCCTCACAAAATGAGCCTGCCTTTCATCCAAACCTTCGGGATGGTGCGTTACGTAAGTTACTCATTTTCTTTCAATTCAAAGTTGAGGAATGTTCCTTCAATTCGGTAGGCTCCTTTCAACCCTTTGTATCCCAAAAAGAGCCATTTTTGTGTCGTTGGAATGGACACTTGATTCGTTACAAAAACACTTGGATTAACCTTGCTTCGGGCATAAAGGGTCTCAAATATGAATGAAATGGAAAAGCCGTTACCTTGATAGAGTGCCACCGTCCCCTGCAGGGTCTCATAGGTAAAAGGGTCTTTTTGCAAAATGACACGCCTCTGCACATCGCCATTCGGGATGATCATTAACAAGCCCTGTGAAGCAATATCCGGTTCGGCAAAAACCCCCATCCACAAGTCAGCGTTATCCAGATCCCTGAGGCGGATTGTAAATGACACTGTCCCGCGCTCCGGTAGAGGAGCAAATAACCCATAGATTTCGGCGGATCCGCTTGCGCGTTCAGACAAAAAGTCAAGATCACCGTGCTCTGCAGAAAAAGTATGCACGGGTTCTTTCCAGCAGCCATCTCCTCTTTCTGTAGGCGAGATGGTCGAAGGGTACGCTTTCCATAAAGCGCTGATACAACCTGCCAGCCAATCTTCACCAATGGGAACAGGTGGAACAAGTGTGGCAGATGGTACAGGTGTATCAGTCGCTGGGGAGACTGCCAAGGATGGCTCCACAGGTGTTATCGTGTCTGTTGAAGTCTGGGATGGCGTCATCGTCTCTGTATCAAGCGGCACGGTAGCGGATAACGATGGTGAGTTCGGATCGGGGAGGATTTGGTCCCCAAATACGGTTATCAATGCCGCCAAGATTGTCGCAAAAAAACCAATCCAGGCTACGACTATTGGCACAGATCGCTTGGATTTCTCGATGTGAGTCCCCTTTTTTGGAGAATTTGATGATGGCTTTTTACCGCCCATATTAATTACGTTCCCATTGCCAATGATAATAGTACTGTCAGAAACCTTACCCTTTATGTCTGTACCGGCATCAGATGCTGTTTCGGGCCTGGTTGTTTTCGGTTTATGCTCTTTCATAATCTGCCCACCATTCGTTATAGCGTTGGCGCAATATTCAATTTGATAAAGAGATTATACAACCGAAAGCATACATTCGATGGATTTTTGAAGGAATATCGCGCCATTGTTATCTCAAATCTCTGTCCAACTTGTCTGACAATCGTGAGACACAGCGGACATCCTTCGTTCATCCGAATTCCCTCAAGGCACGGAGCAATCCCTTGTACCCGCCCGCCTCGAACAGGTCCACGCGGTGAAGGTGGGATAACTCGTCAGGCAGGCCGCATGCTTCGAGCCGGACGGGGATGATGAAAACCTCGCCCGCGGGGAACGACCTGGCTTTTTCGAGCGCAATTCGCAATTCCACGTGGCGGTATCCCTGCCGCTGGTTGAATTGCCGCGAAAGGCAGACCACCACTACGCCGCTTTTGAGAAGCGCCCGTCGAATCTCATTCTGCCAATTCTGTCCGGGTTGGAGGCTCTCCACATCCATCCAGGCGTTGATTCCGTCCCGCTTCATGCGCCGGTAAAGCCTGTGGACGATTTTCCTATCGGCATGGGAATGGATAAGAAATACATGTACCGACCGATGCAAAACAGTCATTCGTAATCCTTAGATCGTCAAACGTACAGGCAACATTCCCAACTTAATCCGCCGGAGTTTAAATAACAATCCCCCGCTGGGGGATTTGACGGGGGAAAACAGGGTTAACCCATCGGGGGAACTACATCCAGCCGCTGAAATCCCAGCCTGCCAACATACGGCGCAGCCCCTCCTTGCTTTTTGAATTGAACTTGAGCAGGATGTTTCGAATATGCGTTTTGACGGTTTCAGGGGAAAGGGAAAGACGCGCCGCAATCTGACGGTTCGTCAACCCCAGGCAGGCAAGCGCGGTCACATCCCGCTCGCGCTCAGAGAGGGTTTCCCATTGGAGCCATAATTCTTCCGCCGAGCGGTATTGGGTAAGACCGGCAGCCAAAAGGTCGGGCAGCAGTTCCTGTTCGCTGCGACCCTCGTGTTCAGCCAGCGTTTTGATGCTGACGTGCAGGCTTTCACTGACTTCGAAATATCGGAGACCCGATTTTTGCCGCAAGCCTATCCAATCCAACAGGCGCTGCAGGAGGGACATAGTGACGAAATTATATTAGAACAAATGTTCTTAGTCAAGCGTGCCCATTTCATCCCTGTGAAGTTTGTGGTTCCCGCTTCATTCGGACGTTTTGGTTTGGTCCTGTTTCCTGAACATTTCCCTCACCGCTGCCAATGGGTCGTTCTCCCGCCAGGCGTTCAAGCCGTGCAGAATCAGCCCGAGCTGGGAAAAGCCAAACCAGAGCAGAACAACCGTCAGGAGGAGTGAGGCGGAGTCAATCCAGCGGGGAAGCGATTCCTTCAAATCCGCAACCTGCCCGCGCCAGCCGGTCACTTTTTCCTGGTAGACATCAATCTCCTTTAGAAAAAATTCAAGGCTGCTGCGCGTTTCGCTGAAATCGCCGCCCAAGAGATAGGCGGCGTCGTCGAGCAGGGTGGATGCCCGCCCGGCAAGTTGACTCACATCCCCAATCCGGGATTCCAGCGCTTCGGCGGAATCAATCAGGTCGGTGAGAACCTTATCGGGGATGTTGATTTGCAGAAACGGCACCAGGTTCAAACCGAAGAGCGTGACGCGGATATTTTCGAGCGTATCGCGCGCGGAGATCAGCCGCTCGCGGGCGGTTTCCAATTCGGGCAGGAGTTCGTCGTCCAGTGTGGTTTGCACATCTGCGAAGAAAGCCTGCGGGTCGTTTTGGGTGAATTGATTGAGAGCCGCTTCGGTCTCGTCCACGATGCGCAGGGTTCGTTCGAGTTCCGTTTTGGAGTCCCGCAGTGTGACCTCGGCTTGCGCAAGTTCCGCGTCAATTTCATCCAGCCTGGCAAGCGCTTCATCCGTCAGCGGCTGGTTGAGCGCCCAACCCAGAATGATCCCGACCATGCTCCCCGTTAAGAGAATCGAACTGACCCCGATCAACAACCCGACGAGTATTTTGCGCGCCATGTAACCGTCCTTTCGATGACCAGACTGGTGAATTGGGAATCGGCGGCGCAGGCGGGAACCATCCACGCTTGCATCCCATTTGCCGACCGATATTTGGAAAATTATACAGCCTTGTGTCCAAACAACCAAAAACGGGGCAAGCGGCGACCCACCCCTGTTGTTTGAGGGCTGGGCGGAATTTTCCCGGTTGAGCCTCATTTTTTATGAAAATAGGTACTTGACAAACCGTCTAAATTAGACTATCATCTAATTAGACATCGGTCTAAGGCAGTCATTTGCCTAACAAATTACAGGAGAGAGCCATGTCTACCCATACTTGCGAGCATACAGTGGAAGAAAAAAAGGTCTACACCAGTTCGTCCTCTGCAAACGTGGAAAGCACCACGCGCAGTCTCTTCACCCGCCAGACCGGACAGGCGCTCATCACGCTTGGCACGCTCTTCAAGCACGTGCCGCCCTTTAACGAGACGATTGACAGCAGCACCGGCGAGACGCTGATTTCCATCGGCAAAAAATTAAAAGGCAGGAAATAAAGAGGAGCAGACTGGCAAAACCATGACAACCAACAGCGCCCCATCCATCATCTGGGATTTTGGCACCGCATACGAACTGTTCATCAGTCTGCACGTCCTGCTTGGACCGGATTACTTCGGCATTCGCCCATCGTATGCCGCCAGTGTTCGCGCGCGCATTCCGGCGGCGGAACGGAAACTGCTTGAGGATATCTATCCGCTTCTGGGTGTGCCGCTCAAATGGCTCCACTCCCTGCCCGCGCCCAAAGATGCCATCAGCGCCTTGTGGGCGTTGAAACAGATTCCGGCTGCCGAACGCATGGTCACACTCTACCGTGTGGATGAACCCTGCACGGGGTTCGATCCGGAGGAAAACGAAAAGCAAAAGGTCTGGAGGGATATTCTCCTGCGGATTGCCAGGGAGGGTAAATGGACGCCTGCCGATATTGATTTCTTCCACGCGCTCTTCACGAAAAAGCACGGCCATATCAAGCGCGAAGCCGTCGAATCCGCGTTCGATTGGTGGAGTCGTCCCGCCGACCTCGGCGATGCCTTTCTGACGGCGTTCCAATCCTACTATCAGGCGTTTTTCGAAGAGGAGGAAAAGCGCGTCGAACCCGTACTTCGGGCTGGGTTGGAACGTGCCCAGGCGCTCTCCGCCGCTGTGAGTTTTGAAGAGCTGTTCAGTGAACTCTCGCAGGGTCTGCAAGTCGGCGACGAAATCAACGCCTCCAACTATATCCTGGTCCCCGCCTTTTGGACCACGCCGCTGGTCTTCTTTGAAAAATTCGACCAGAACACGATGCTCCTCGCCTTTGGCACACGTCCCGCGGATATGTCTGTCATCCCCGGCGAGATTGTGCCCGATGTCCTCGTCCGCTCGCTCAAGGCGCTTGCCGACCCCACCCGCTTGAAGATCATGCGCTACCTGACCAGCGAAAACCTCACGCCCTCCGAAATCGCCCGCAGGCTGCAGATCCGTCCGCCCACCGTCACCCATCACCTCAAGGAACTGCGCCTTGCCGGTCTGGTGGAATTCAGCCTGATGCATGAAGAGAATCGTTACACCGCCCGCAAACAGGCGCTCCACGCAGTGTACGAATACCTGAACGCCTTCCTTGAAGGCGAACAAATCAAAGAAATGGCATGAACAATTTCACATTCCCAATCCATAAGCCGATCCGCATTTTTGGAGAATACGCTTCGCACATCCGCGCCTTCAAACCGAACGCGCGGCTTTATTTGCTTAACGTCATCATCACCGGCGCGGTGATGGGCGTCTTCCGGCTCATCTTCAACTTTTATGCGCTCAGCCTCGGCTTCGATGAATCCGTTCTGGGCAACCTGATCACCACCAGCAGTTTCGTCGCCCTGCTCGCCGCCCTGCCCATGGGCTACCTGGCAGACGTGCTCGGACGCAAAGGCTCGCTCGTAATTTCGGGCGCGCTGTTGAGTTTCTCCATCCTGGCGATGGCGCTCTGGCAGACGGAAACCTCGCTCTACGCCATGAACGTGGTCTCCGGTATCGCCCAAAGCCTGGCGGGCGTGACCATGTCGCCCTTCCTGATGGAGAACAGCGATGAGAAGGAACGCACCTACCTTTTCAGTTTCGGGCAGGGACTGACGATGACCATGGCATCCGTTGGCAGTTGGCTCGGCGGCTATCTGCCCACCTGGATCGGTGAGGCGCAAAACGTCTCCGCCACTGGCAGCATCGCCTACGGAAACTCCGTCCTCATTTCCGGCATCGGCGCGGCGTTTGCCGTCCTGCCGTTGATGTTCATCAAAACGCCGCAGATCGCCCGCGGTCAGCGTGCAGTCTTTGCGCCCTTCCAATACGCGGCGAAGAATCCCGGCTTGCTCACCAAACTGGTCCTGCCGATGCTCATCACCTCCATCGGCGCCGGGTTGATCATGCCCTTCATGAACGTGTTCTTCCGCGTCGTTCACAACCAGCCGGACCCGGTCATCGGGACGCTCTTCGCGTGGGGGTCGCTGGCAATGGGCATTGGTCTGCTCATCGCGCCGCCGCTTGCAGACCGCGTCGGCAAGATTCAACTGGTGGTCATCACGCAGGCGCTTTCGATTCCCTTCCTGATTCTGCTCGGTTTCTCGCCCATTTTCTGGGTCGGCGCGGCAACCTACTACATCCGCCTCGCGCTGATGAACATGAGCAGTCCCGTCTACCAGACTTTCGTGATGGAGCACGTCGAGCCTTCCGGGCGCGCCACGGTTGCCAGCCTCACCAGCATGGCATGGAATTTCGGCTGGGCGTTCAGCCCCACCATCAGCGGCTGGCTGCAAGTGAAATATGGTTTCACCCCGCCCTTCATCGGGACCATCACGCTGTATACCATTTCCGTGCTGATGTACTGGGCGTTCTTCTGGCGCAGAAAGATCGAGCCCGCCCAGGTGCCGGTTGCGGCGGATTAGTTCGACACAGACTGGACGGTCACGCCGAAAACGGGACTGTCGGGTCTTAAAATTTTCTGGCAAAATGGGGAGATGGAAACGTCAAACCGCGATGTCCTCATTATCGGCGGCGGGCCGAGCGGACTTTCAACCGCTCTGCACCTGACAAAACTCGCCCCGCATCTGACTTCCCGAATCTTGATCCTCGAAAAGGAACGGTATCCACGCCTGAAACTTTGCGCAGGCGGGCTGGTTATGGATGCGGAAATCATCCTCGAACGCCTCGGTTTGGACGCAGGTGAAGTCCCGCATGTGGATTCAAGCGAGATCCGCTTCGACTTCGCAGGCAAGGGACTCAGCGTGCGCGTTCCGAAACGCCATGCCCTGCGCGTCATCCGCCGCGACGAGTTCGACCACTGGCTGGCGGAAAAAGCGAGAAACAGGGGAATCGAGATCAGGGAGGGCGTTTCAGTCCGAAAGATTACCCCCGACGAGCACGGCGTGACCGTCGAAACCGACCAGGGAAATTTTCATGCAACCATCGTCGTCGGCGCGGACGGCTCGAACGGCATCACACGCCGCTGCGTCCTTCCAAATGAACCGGTGCATACTGCCAGGGTGTTGGAGGTTATCACCCCCTCCGTCCCTCACGGAACGACTCCCCCATCCCATCAAGCCGGCATGGGGAAGGCTGGTCGGGAGCAGGCGGCATTCTTCGATTTCTTTCCCGTGCCGAACAACATTGCCGGTTATGTTTGGGATTTTCCCACGCAGGTAAACGGTATGCCCATGCGATGTTGGGGCGTCTATGATACAAATTTGCTTGCCGATCGAACGCGCCCGGCGTTGAAGGAGCCGCTGGCAGAGGAAATGAAAAGACAAGGCTTCGATTTGAACGACTATGAGATCAAGGGGCATCCCATCCGCTGGTACAGCCCGTGGAACAGGATGTCTGTGCCGCGCGTGCTGCTGGTTGGCGATGCCGTTGGCGCGGATGCGATCTTCGGCGAGGGCATCAGCATGGCGCTGGGCTACGGAGCGATTGCCGCGCGGGAGATCGCGGAGTCCTTTCAGCGCGGCGAATTCTCCTTTCGCGGATACAGGCGCCGGGTGGCGCGAAGCGGGCTGGGTCAAACCCTGTTCGCGCGCTGGCTCATTACGCAGGTCATCTATTCCTTCAAGTGGCGCTGGTTTCACATCCTGCTGTGGCGCGTTCTAAAACCGTTCGTCATTGCAGCGGCGTGGATCTTTGTGTTAAACTGGAGCAAACGAATACCATAGGGAAATCGAATACAAGATGGGCACCGCAGACCTTCATATCCACTCCATCTACT
>QMIW01000151.1 GCA_024434165.1 Chloroflexota bacterium
GGAGAAGCCCGTGCGCTCGGGCCAGCAGGTCTACGCCCGGGGCCGCGACCTCGTGGTGCTGGCGCTCGATGAAACGCGAATCAGGTCCGAGGTCAGGTGGGAAGCGCCCGCCGGACCGAAAGTGGATTCCATCTCCGAAGCGGACTTGTTCCCGCACGTCTACGGTCCCATCAACCTGGATGCCATCGCCTCCGTTCTGGACTTTCAGCCTGATCCTGTTTTGGGAACCTTTTCCCTCCCGAACCTTCCCGCTCACTGACCATTGATGACCGATCACTGACTTACTGACATGACCGCCTTCCTCATCTGGTATCTGTTCGTTTCCCTCCTCGGCTGGCTGACGTTCCCGCTGGCGTACCGGCTCTTCCCCGCGCTGGCAGACCGCGGCTACACCCTTGCGCGCGCGGCAGGGATGCTCCTGTGGGGGTACATCTTCTGGCTGTTCGTTTCGCTCGGTTTTGCGCGCAACGACCTGGGCGGAATCTTCCTCGCGCTGGTCATCCTCATTCTCCTCAGCCTTTGGTCAAGTGCAAATCATAAGTCGGAAATCGTAAATTTTATTAAATCGAATCCCGCCCTCATTACTGCCGCCGAAATCTTGTTCCTGCTTGCCTTCGCCTTTCTCGCCTTTGTCCGTTCCGCCAACCCGGAACTTGCCTCCACCGAAAAGCCGATGGAACTGGCGTTCATCAACGGCATTTTGAAGTCGGAGACCTTTCCCCCGCAGGACCCCTGGCTTTCGGGGTATGCGATTTCCTATTACTACTTCGGCTACGTGATGACCGCCATGCTCGCCCGCCTTGCGGATATCAACGGCAGCATGGCGCACAACCTGATGACCGCGCTCATCTTCGCGCTCGGCGCGGTGGGGGCGTTCGGCATTCTTTATAACCTGCTGAACTCAGTCCGCAGGCGGCAGACCGCAGACCGTCCTCCGTCCTCCGTCCTCGGTCTTTCTCTTCTCGCCCCCCTTTTCCTTTTGCTTGTTTCCAACTTCGAAGCCCTGCTCGAAGTTTTGCACAAGCGCGGATTGGGCTGGTTGAAGAGCGCGGAAACCGGCGAATGGAGCGGTCCTTTCTGGACCTGGCTCGATATGAAGGAACTCTCCCAGCCGCCCGCCGAGCCGCTCGGCTGGATGCCCGACCGCTATTTGTGGTGGTGGCGCGCCTCGCGCGTGCTTCAGGATTACGACATGCTGGGCGGGCACCGCGAAGTGATTGACGAATTCCCCTTTTTCTCCTTCCTGCTTGGGGATTTGCACCCGCATGTGCTGGCGATTCCCTTCGGGCTGCTGGCTGTCTCGGTTGCCTTGAACATCTTCCTCGGCGGCTGGCGCGGGAGGATCGAAGCGTTGGGGCTGCGCCTGCATATCAACGCGCAGGGCTTCCTGTTTTCCGCGCTTGTGCTCGGCGGGCTGGCTTTCCTCAACACCTGGGATATTCTCATCTCCGCCGCGCTGATCGTCTCTGCCTATGTCTTGTGGCGCGCGAATGAAGCCGGCTGGAGTTGGTCCCGCCTTGAAGATGTCTTCCTGCTGGGCTTGCCGCTTGGCGCTGTTTCCCTGTTGTTGTATTTCCCATTCTATCTCGGCTTTTCGTCGCAGGCGGGCGGCGTCCTGCCGAACTTCATGTATCCCACACGCGGAATACACCTGTGGGTGATGTGGGGCACGCTGCTCCTGCCGATCTTTTCCTACCTGCTGTATTTGATTTCGAGGTCCCGCAGCGACGGCGACTCATCCGATATAGTCCCCCGCCCGAATTGGAAACTCGGCTTCTCGCTTGGGCTTGGCTTTACGCTCTTCCTTCTTCTGTTGACCCTGATCCTCGGCGCCGCCGCCTCCATCCTGGAAAAGGATTTCGTCGCATATTTCCTCGCCTCCCAAAACATGACCGCCGCCCAATTCCTCGGCGCGACCACGCTCCGCCGCCTCGCGTACATTGGCAGTCTCATCACCCTGCTGGCGGTCTTGATTCCGGCTCTGGCGTTCCTGTTCCCCCGTTTTGAAGCGAGAGGGACAAGTAACGAGCTGCAGGACGCATCTTCCGCTTCCACTCCCTCATCCCTGACTTTCACCCTCCTTCTCCTCGCCCTGGGCGCCCTCCTCATCCTCGTGCCGGACTTCGTCTTTCTGCGCGACCAGTTTGGCTACCGCATCAACACCGTTTTCAAGTTCTATTACCAGGCGTGGATGTTATGGAGTCTCGCGGCGGCGTTCGGCACGGCGATGCTCCTGCAAACCCTGCGCGGCATGACCTTTGCCAACGTTGGCTTCCGCGTGCTGACCGGGCTGGTCGTCTTCTGCGGGTTGCTCTACCCCGTCTTCGGCTTGATGACCAAGACCGGCAATTTCAAGCCCCCGCTCGGCTACACCCTCGACGACTTTGACCGCATCAAACGCGAGAACCCCGATGACGCCGCAGGCATCGAATTCCTGCGCTCCGCGCCGGAGGGCATCATCGTCGAAGCCGTTGGGGATAGTTACAGTTATTATGCGCGCGTCTCCGCCTATACCGGTTTGCAGACCGTGCTGGGCTGGCCCGGTCACGAGGCGCAGTGGCGCGGAGGGTACGAACCGCAAGACACCCGCAGGGACGACATCCTCACGCTCTACACCACACCCCGCTGGGAGGAGGCGCAGGACATCATCCGGCAGTACAACATCCGTTACATTTACGTCGGTCCGCTCGAGCGCATCTCCATGCCGGTCAGCGAGGAAAAATTCTTCCTCCATCTAACGCCGGTTTTCCAGCAGGGCAATGTCGTCATTTACGAAGTGCCGTGATAAGCGTTGGTTCTTGATGCTTTTTGTAATAAACTTTGCTGTCGTACAAATGTCGTTGTGAGGGTGTTCTTCCCGAAGCAACCCTCTGTTTTGCGAGATATTTCCGGTGAATAGGAAGTTGCCCCGTAACGGCATAAATAAGCGCGATGTGCGGTATAAGAATAACTCAAGTTGCCACCTTCCAATAGACTTTCTAGGTTTCCCGCCCAAAGCCCTCACCCTGCCCTCTCCCATCGGGAGAGGGGGAAGTCATCCCAGAAGATATAACCTTGTTTGGGGTGAGGGAAGCCTCTTGAAACC
>QMIW01000065.1 GCA_024434165.1 Chloroflexota bacterium
GGCGCGGCGGTGGTCGAGCCGTATCCCTCACCCGTCGCCATGGCGCTGGCCATGACGCTGTTCCTGTGGACGCCGCCGCATTTCTGGACCCTCGCGCTGGCGCGGCGCGAGGATTATGCGGCCGCCGGCGTGCCGATGCTGCCGGTGATTCTCCATCCCAAGCCGGCGGCGCGCGTCATCCTGGCGCACACCATCGTCCTCGTGGCCGTGTCCCTGCTGCCGGCGGCGTTCGGCCTCGGCATCGTGTATCAGGTGTGCGCGGCCTCGGGCGGCGCGATCTTCATCGCGGTGTACAACCTGTGGGCGTCGTTCGACAAAACCATCGAGGATATCCAGGGCTACTTCCTTGCGGATATCAACATCTCCTTCGACCGCGGTTACCGTTACGATAAAGTCGCCGGCATTGCCATGAGCATCCCCGGCGTGGAAGGCGCGGAAGGCTGGCTGGAATACTCCGGCACGCTGAAGATGGGTGAAGAAGACAGCGGGACGCAAATCCTTTTCGTTGCGCCGCCCTCGACCTCCAAACTGATTGACCCGGTCATCACCTCGGGGCGCTGGCTGACAACCGGCGACGAGAACGCCATCGTCATCGGCAACCATTTACTGCAAATCTTTCCCGACCTGAAGATCGGCGATTGGTTGACCATCGAAATTGACGGCAAGGAAACAAAGTGGCAGATCATCGGCACGTACAGCATCACAGGCAACGTCAGCCCGCCGCTGTTGTACGTCAACTACGAGTACCTGAGCGTGCTGGTCGGTCAGCCGGAGATGGCGTATTCCCTGCGCATCGTCACCGCCGAACACGACGCCGAGACCCAGAAACGAATCAACGACCAGATTCAGGCGGCGTTCGAGCGGCGCGGAATCCAGATCCGCTCCACGCAGTTGGGCGCGGACTTCATCCGCGAGCAGAAGGCGCAGACCGACATCCTCGTGTATTTCATCCTCGTCATGGCAAGTCTGATCGCCGTCGTCGGCGGGCTGGGTTTGATGGGTACGATGAGCATCAACGTCCTGGAACGGACGCGCGAAATCGGCGTGATGCGCGCCATCGGCGCGAGCAACGGTGACATTCAAGCCATCGTCATCACCGAAGGCATGGTGATCGGCATCCTCAGTTGGGCAATCAGCATCGTCATCTCGCTGCCCATCACGAGTTTGTTGTGCTTCGGCGTTGGCATGGCTCTGCTCACAGCGCCCATGCCGCCCGTTTACGGCATGACGGGAATCATTGCCTGGCTGATATTCACGATTGTGCTTGGCACGCTGGCGAGCGCCCTGCCTGCCCACCGCGCCTCCAGCCTGACGGTGAGAGATACGCTGGCATACGAGTAGAATCCGCGCGGGAAGTTGTCCCCCCCGCTTCGACAAAACACGAAATGAACTTAACATCCTGGCAGTTTGCGCCGCCAGGATGTTTTTATCTCATCACAACATACCGCCCGTTATCGAACAGGATTTCATATCCTTCGGATAAAAACATGCCCGGCGGAAGTTTCGAAGTATCCACAAGCAGGTGGGTGAATTCCAGTTCCATTTCGCGCACCCGCGCATGGATGCAGTCCGCGGCGCGGCAGGATTGCAGGTTCCCCAACTGTGCCCAGCGGATGATGAATTCGTCCTCCAGTGTCCATTCAAGACCCTGCAGCGTGCTCACGGAGTGACGCTCCGCCAGCGCCGGGAACCACTCCTGCACGGGGTCGGTCATCACGTCTTCGCGCCCGCTCAAAATCAGGAACGAGCTCTCAGCGGGGGTGTTTTCCCGCGCCCAAATCATCGCTTCGATTGCGGCGGGCGTCAGCGAGACGGTTCGGATGACCTGGGTATGGAAAACGGATTCGATGAACAGGTACAACGCGATTCCAAGCATGCCCATCGAAAGCGCGTGGACGTTGAAGAGCGAAGCCTCCGGGATGACATTCCACTTCCGCGAACGGACAAAATCAATCAACGCGGGCAGGGCATCCAGAAAACCGTATGCGGCGAGGATGGGATACAAAAGCGACGTGGCAATCGGCGCGCTGCGCTGGTCTATAAGATAAGGGAGGAAACCCCAAACCAGCAGGTCAAATCGGCGTATGAAGACAGCCCGCCCCAAACCAAGCAGCCAGAAGACCGTGGAAAACGGCAGGATGGTCTGACGTGAAAACAGGTTTCCGAGCAGGGCGGAGAACGAGGCTCGCAAATCACCGGACTGCCCCGCAGAGAGAAAAACCCCGAAGCCGTGATTCGCCGCAACGCTCCCCCACCACGGGGAGGAAAGCAGAAGCGTTACCGCCGCAATCACGAAGGCGTGGATTGTCCCCATCCGCGAACGCCCGCTGAAAAACCAAAACACGACGCAGCCGGTGAACGTCAGCAGTGCAGATTGAGGGTGGCTCAAGACGGTCAGCGCGCAGAACAAGCCCGCGAGAAAGGTCGTGCGCCATTTCATCTCTCGCAGGGCGCGATGGACAAACGCAAACGAAAGCGTCATCAACGCCATGCCCAGGGCGCGGGTCAGCCCGCCGCCCATCAACAGCCAGATGTAATTCCCCGGCGCGAGCGCAAAGAACACCGCCGCCAGCGCCGCGCGCGGACGACTCCCGGTCAACTCGCGCGCAAGGAGATAAAACGAGGGCAGAGCCGCCGCCGCAAAAATCATCGGCAGCCAGATGAGGGCGTCTGTCTCGGAAACACCGAGGGATTCGATGAAAGCCCCGATGTAAAACCCCAGCGGCGGGTAGGCAAACGGAATCCCGGAAAGGTTATAGGTTGTAAACGCAGGCAGGAGGAAGTTGTTTTCGCGCAAGTCGCGCATCATCACCGCGAACATCCCGCCGTCGTTGATGGGGAATCCGGTCAACAGCCCGGGGAGGATGCGGACGAACGAGCCGAACAGCAGAGCCAGCCCGAGAAATGTCCATGTCCATTCCCGTTCCGTAATCATTCTCGAATAGGGGGGCTTTTTGTTCATTGATCGGAGTCCCATTGTTTAATGAAACGGTCTCATGCGGGTCAACGATTACTTTTCATCAAGAAAACGGACCACCCGCCAAGGAGCAATCCCAGATAACTGGCGGCAAGGTCCATCAAGTCGAAAGTGCGGGCGGAGAAATACCGCTGCGAGAGTTCCTCGGCGCCGACAGCCAGGGCGAGGATCAAACCCACTGAAAGAGCGATCCGCTTTGCGTCCCGGTTTGGAAGCGCGCGGAGAAACGCCAGAGTGAGAAAGAAGTTGAGAAGTCCGTAAAGGATGAAGTGTCCGATTTTGTCGCCGTTTTGAAAGTCATAAAGCGCGCGAATGGACGGCGGGATGGCGTTCAGGTCGGCGAGGATGACAATGCCAATCATAAAGAGGGCAAACAACGCGGCGAAGTATTTCATAAAAAAACAGGTCAGGCAAACGCCTGACCTGCGCGAACGCAACCTAGCCAAAGAATCGGCTGATGGACCAACCGCCGCCCGCAATGAGGAAACCGAAGTAGACAATGGTGGCAGCATTCGAAAGATTGCCGAGCAGGATGGAAACGCCATCCTGCTGCATCATGCCGATGGCGAGGAAGATAAGTGCCACGGCGGGCAGGGTGTTACTAAAGGGAATCAAGCCGAAAGGCATCATCAGCAGAAGCGCGGCAAGGATGAACGACAGGTTGTTGAAGACGGTCATCAACCCTTTGGAGGTCAACCCGCGCAGGCGGTGCGGACGGCTGACCTTCTCCAGGCGGCGGAACCAGACGAGGGCTTTTTTAAATCCTTCGCGCAGTTTTTCAGCGGAGAGTTTGCGTGTGCCGATCTTTTCCGGCAGCCAGAGTTTACGGGCGAACAATCGGGTGATGCCGATGAGCAGAATGGCGGAACCAAACACGGTGCTGACGCCGGGGATGGAGACCGGCACGAGGAAAATAAGCGAGAGGAAGACGGTCAACAGGAGCAGGCTGTCTGCCCCGACGATATCCATGATTTCGACGAGGGTGACTTCAGCAGGCGGGAGTTTTTCGATGATAAGTTCGATCTTTTCGCCGAGTGATTCCGTTTGAAGCGCGGATTCCTCGGTGGTTGAAAGGTCAATATGGGTCACAATTTCATTCCTTGAGCTTGAATTGGTCAATTGCAATTTTGACCGGCGAAGTATACGCCGTTCTTTGTTCCCTTGCAACCGGGTTTTGCGTCCGTCAGAAATGGCTTGGATGGTCACACGCGGACCAGCCAATTGCCTGCCAGCAGCAGCAGGACGCTTCCCAGCACGCCCAAGCCGATATCCAACACGCCGAACCTGAAAACCAGCCAGCCGAAAGCCATGCCTGCCGCCTGTCCGAGCGCGAAGCCGAGCACGCTCAACCCAAGAAAGAGCAAAAGCCGCCAGCCGTTCCCGCCGCGCAGGGCATGGAACAACGCGCCCGTGAGCAGGGCGATCGCCAGTCCAAACAGTGCGGCGGGAAGGGTGACCATCGCGGCGGCTTATGGCTTCAGATGCTTCGCAAAGAAGTCGGTGATGGCGTTATAACATCGCACCCGGTTTTCATACTTCAGCACATCGTGACCTTCGTCCTCGAAGATGAGCAGTTCAATCGGTTTGCCTTTCTTTTTCAGTTCGCGCACCAGGTCTTCGGATTCCGCCGCCACCACGCGCGGGTCGTTGCGTCCCTGAATGACGAGCATCGGCGCTTTCATGTTGTGCAGATGCGTCTTCGGCGAGCGTTGAATCAGGTCGGCGCGTTCGTCCGGTTTGGCGGGGTCGCCAATGGAAATCTTGAAATACGGCTTCCACGTCTCCGGGATGCGCTCGGAGAAGGTGATCAAATCGTACGGACCGAACATATCGCAGGAGGCTTTCCACAAGGTCGGGTGCATACCCGCCAGCATCAGGGTCATGTAGCCGCCGTAGGAACGTCCCACCACGGCAGCGCGTTTCACATCAAGGCGTTTATCCTTCGGCAGAACCTTCGTCATCGCGTGGACGTGGTCGAGCCGGTCCTGACCGCCCCAGTCGCGGTCAACGCGCTTGGTATAGGAGAGACCGTAACCCGTCGAGCCGCGCACGTTCGGCACAAACACGGCGAACCCGCGCAAAGTGAGGAACTGGATAAGCGGCATCGAGAACCATGCAAAGTCCGGGCGTTCCTGTCCCTGCGGACCGCCGTGAATGTAATACACCACCGGGCGCGGACCTTTGAATCCGAGCGCTTTGGCAGGCAGGTACAAGCGAGCCGAGACGCGCAAACCGTCATGGGTGATGAAGGAAGCGTCCTCGCCTTTGGAAAGAAGTTCTTCAGGAATGCCGAGAATCTTTTCCTCGGTGTGGCGATAGAGAAGGTCGCGGTTCCTGCCCTCGATGGTATAGATCTGCGTGGGCGACGTGGCGGTGGAAAACGAAAAGATGAAAACGTCCTCCGCTTTGTCGTAATCCAGATGCTCCATCATGCCGCCGTCGAAAGGCTCCTCTCCCGCCAACACGTACTTGAGGGTCATGGTCAACTTCTCTTCGTTGAAAACGCCTTCATATGCCCACGAGCAGCCGTCAATATTGAACGTGACCGCATAGCGGTCGTTCTTCAAACGGATGATGTTCTCCAACTCACCCACGCCTTTGTGCGCCACCCCTTTGAGTTTTACGGGCGTTATCACGCCCGGCTTTTTGAAATTGAGGTAGCCCAGGCTGTAGGTGTCCTCGAACAACGAACTGGTGAGAATGGCTCCCTTCCCGCTTGGCGAGAAAACGCCCGCGCCAAGCCCGTTCAGCGGCACCTGTTCGCCCGGCTTGCGCTTCTCCATCGGCTTGCCATACAGCAGCGTCATCTTTCCCTTATCCCAAAGGTAATACACGCCGTCGCCGGCGGAGTACCCCGTCCCGACCAGGATGCGGTTGTGGTTTGCGGAATGATCCGCAACGCCGTATCCAAATTCGCCCGCGGCAATTTTGGTCAGCGCGCCGGTCTTCAAATTGGCGCGGTAAAGTTCCTCCAAAGGCTTATCGCGCCGTTCGGCTTGCAGATAAACAACCCCCTTTTCGCGGTCGCATTCGCCGAGATGTACGCGATACCCGGCGAAGAAATTATCGAAAGCGGGCTCCGGGAAACCGCCGTCCAGCGGAATCAACATGGGCTGGTAATTCTCGTCGCCGTTGCGGTCTATCATCACCAAAATCCTGTCCAGTTCGGGGAAGACATAGAACGACCTCCCGCCGATGAGGTGCGGATTTTGCAGCGCGATGTGCGGCGGCAGGAGCGGCTCCGGCACGCTTCCGCCGTGATACATGGCATACAGACTCAAATGCCCGGAAAGGTTGCTCAAAAAATACACCCGGTCATCGGCATATTGCGGCGCAACGAACAACCGGGCAGACATCAATGACTCGATACGATGGTTCATATAATTCTCCTTGTAGCGCAAGATAATACCTCGCGCTACATATACAAGTTTTGATATTTACACGTGCATAAACCGCGAAAACCAAGCCCTGAAGTGAAGTAAAATCCTGTTTTGGCTACACGCAGCCTTATTGGATAATCCCTCCGCCGAGCATCAATTCCCCTTGATAGAAAACAGCCGCCTGACCTTTGGTCGCATCCCGCACAGGCGCATCAAACCGGACCCGAACCTGGTCCCCGTCCATCGGCATCACCCACGCCGGGACCTCCTTCGCCGTATAGCGAATCTTCACCTCCGCGCGGAAGGGTCTGGCAGGCGCAGCCCCGCTGACCCAATTGACATCCCTTGCAATTAATTCGGGCGTACCCATTTGTTCCTGTGTGCCAACGATCAACGCATTACGGGATGCGTGTTTCGTAATCACATAAAGCGGAACCGGCGACGCCACACCCAATCCCTTGCGCTGACCGATGGTGTAATTCGCCAGTCCGTTATGCCGACCGATGACTTTTCCATCGAGCGTTTCGATGTTCCCCGGATTCAATATCTCCGGCGCGTTGCGCTGTAAAAAGTTACGGTAATCTTCGCCCGCCAAAAAACACAAGTCTTGCGAGTCTTTTCGGGAAGCGGTGGGCAGACCGAATTTTTCGGCAAGGGCGCGAATCTCCGGCTTGGGGTAATCGCCCACCGGGAACAGGGCGTGCTTCAATTTCTCCTGCGTCAGCACATGCAAAACATACGACTGATCCTTGGCAGGATCCACCGCCCGTAAAAGTTCGAATCGTCCATCGTCTGTCGTCCGTCGTCTGATGTAATGTCCCGTTGCCATATATTCCGCCCCCAGCGCCAGCGCATGGTCGAGAAGAAACGTCCAGCGGATCTGGCGGTTGCACAGCAGGCACGGGTTGGGCGTCTCGCCGTTTGCATAGCCGTCCAGGAAATACTGCACCACCGTCTCACGGAAGACATCCTTTGCATCCACCACATAGAAGGGAATGTCCAATTTGGCGGCGACACGGCGCGCCTGCGCCATCGAATCGGGCGTGCAGCAGCGATTCGAATCCTCCCTGCCCGGCTCGCTCCACAAACGAAGCATCATGCCGGTTACGTCATAGCCCTGCTCTTTGAGCAAAGCCGCCGCAACGGAGGAATCCACGCCGCCGGACATGGCAGCGACAACTTTTTTCTTAGCCATAACGAAGGCGATTATAAACCGGAACGCAGCCCGGAATCGGCGGAAATCTCTTGCCCGCATGTCGCAGATAATGTATATTCAGGTCAACCCAAAAGACGAAAAGGAGATCAGGCAATGAACCTCAAAGCAGACGTCGTCATCGAAAACGCCAGGGTGTTCACCAGCAACAAGGACATGCCGCAGGCGGAAGCCGTTGCCGTCAAAGGGAACCGCATCATCTACGTGGGAACGAACGACGGGGTAAAAGGATATAAGGACCGGCATACACGAGTCGTGGATGGGCAGGGACACACGCTCACGCCCGGGTTCATTGATTCGCACTTTCATTTGCTTTGGGGTTCCATCTGGTCGGGGGCGGCGCAGCTCTATGACGCCAAAGACATCCATGATGTAAAGACCGTCCTTCAGGATTTTGCGGAGAAAAACAAGACCGCCGAATGGGTGGACGGGCGCGGCATCAAATACAATATCGTCCAGAACCGCCAGCAATTGGACGAGATCGTCCCGGACCGACCGGTGTACATCAACGCCTACGACGGTCACACCTCCTGGGCGAACACAAAGGCGCTGGAACTAGCGGGCATCCTCCAGCCGGGGAAGGAAGCGGAGGGTAACGGCGTGATCGTCCGCGATGAGAACGGGCTCGCCACCGGCGAATTGCGCGAGACGGCGATGGGTCTGGTCTCCGGGTTGATTCCCGAACCGGGCGAAGCCCGCAAGCGCGAACTGCTCAAGATGACGATGGCGCGCATCAACGCCACCGGCGTGACCAGCGTCCACAACATGAACGGGGACATGGAAGAACTGATGACGTACGCCGCCGTCGAGGATGCCGGCGAGATGACCCTGCGTGTGTACGTGCCGTATCACGTCAAGCCGGAGACCACAGAGGACATGCTGGGCGAAGCGGCGGAGATGGCAAAGGTACAGGGTGAATTTGCGCGCGGCGGCGCGGCGAAATTCTTCATGGACGGCGTGTGGGAATCCTACACGGCGTTGAACATCGAACCGTACGCCGACGACCCCGAAGCCAAACCGGACGGCATCTATTCGCTCGAACATTTCACCCGCATGGCGGCGCTGTGCGACAAAATGGGCTTGCAGATCTTCGTCCATTGCTGCGGAGACGGCGCGGTGAGGCGCACGCTCGATGGGTACGAAGCAGTCCAGAGGTCCAATGGGAAGCGGGATAGCAGGCATCGCATCGAGCATATCGAGGTCATCCACCCCGACGACATCCCGCGCTTCCAGCAACTGGGCGTCCTGCCTTCGATGCAGACCAGCCATGCGCCGTTCAGTATTGCGGAAGGCGATGTGTGGCCCGCGCGCGTGGGAGAAGGACGCTGGCATCTCTCGTTCGCCTGGCGCGACATCAAGAACGCCGGGAACAACATTGCGTTTGGCAGCGACTGGCCCGTTGCGCCGTATGACCCGATGGTCAACCTGCACGTGGGCATGAACCGCGAGAAGTGGAATCCCGGCGACCCCGACCAGACGCTAACCCTCGAAGAACTCATCCTCGGCTACACGCGCGATGCGGCATACGCCGAGTTCATGGAAAACGAAAAAGGGCAGATAAAAGAAGGATATCTCGCCGACCTGGTTTTGTTTTCACACGACCTCTTCGCCCTGCCTCGCCAGGACATTCTGCAGGCGAAAGCGGTCATGACGATGGTGAACGGCAGGGTCGTATTCGAGGCATAAATGGGCACGTACGCTCTCCGCCGCGTCCTGCAAACCATCCCAATCCTTTTCATCATCAGCATCCTCCTGTTCCTGATGGTGCGCGCCGCCCCGGGCGGACCGTTGACCGCCGCGCGCAGGAACCCGAACGTTTCAAAGGAACAAATCGAAGCCATCGAAGAGAAACTGGGGTTGAACGACCCCCTGCCGGTGCAGTACGGGCGCTGGCTTGGGAACATGCTGCAAGGTGAGATGGGCGAATCCATCAAGTTCCGACGCCCGGTTTCGGAGATGATCGGCGAGCGGATTCCGAACACGCTGATTTTGGTGGGCGCTTCGTTTCTTGTGACCTTGTTGTTTGCCATCCCCATTGGAATTCTCTCTGCGCGAAAGCCTTACTCGCTCTTCGATTACTCGATGACCACCATCACATTCATCGGGCAGGCAATTCCCGTGTACTGGCTGGGGCTGGGATTGATCGTCATCTTTTACGTCACCTTGAAAAACCCGTTCACAGGCGATCCGCTCTTCCCGGTGGGCGGCATGAACACGCGCGGCATGGAAGGCGACCTGCTGGATACGCTCTGGCATCTGGTCCTGCCGGTGAGCGCATTGAGCCTGGGATGGATCGCCTGGTATTCGCGCTTCCTGCGTTCGAGCATGCTGGACGTCCTGCACGAGGATTACGTCCGCACGGCGCGCGCCAAGGGACTTTCGGAGCGGCTCGTCTATTACAAACATGCTTTGCGCAACGCCATCCTGCCGCTGGTGACGCTGATCGCGCTCGATTTGCCGAGTCTCTTTGCGGGCGCACTGTTCGTGGAGACCATCTTCTCGTGGCCCGGCATGGGGCGGCTCTTTTGGGATGCGGCGAAAGGACGCGATTATCCCGTCCTGCTCGGTGTGGTGATGCTGACTGCGATCCTCATCATCGTTTGCAACATCCTCGCAGACCTGGCGTATGGCTGGCTCGACCCGCAGGTGAAATATGAGTGAGATTCAACCCGCTGTCATACGCGAGCAAAGCATGGCGTTCCTGATCACCCGCCGGTTTTTCAAACATAAACTGGCAGGAGTTGCCGTTGCAGTGCTTGCCCTGCTTGTGCTGGCTGCGGTGTTCGCAAATTTAAGCCCGCACGACCCATTGGCGCAGAATCCCGCCAATTCCTTTCAAAAAGCGAACGCTGTCCATTGGTTTGGGACCGATGAACTTGGGCGGGACTTCTTCACGCGGATTTTATACGGCGGGCGCGTCTCGCTCGCGGTTGGGCTGCTTTCCACGTTCCTTTCCATCACGCTGGGAATCATCGTCGGCTCGCTGAGCGGATATTTCGGCGGCTGGCTGGATTCCGCGCTGATGCGCGTCACGGACGCCTTCCTGACCTTCCCCACCATCTTTGTGCTGATCATCCTCGGCGCATTTCTGCGGGAACAGCAATTGTTCATTTTGCAGAACAGCATTTTCGTGGTGATCGTCATCATCGCCGCGTTATCATGGATGTGGCCCGCCCGTCTCGTACGCGGATTGTTCCTTGTGCTGCGCGAAAAGGAATTTGTGACCGCCTCGCGCGCATTGGGCGGGAGCGATGTCCGCATCATCGTCCGGCACATCCTGCCGAATTGCGTCGGTCCGATCCTCGTCAGCGGCACGCTGCAAATGGCGTCCGCCATCATCACCGAATCGGGGTTGAGTTATCTGGGTTTCGGCGTCCAGCCTCCCACGCCCACATGGGGCAGCATCCTCTCCACCGCGCAGGATAAAATCTTCCGCGCGCCGTGGCTGGCGTTCTACCCCGGCTTGATGATTTTCATCACGGTCATGGCGATCAATTACATCGGCGACGGTCTGCGCGATGCGTTCGACCCGTACGTGATACACACCGAAACGTAGCGCAAGATTCCATCCTGCGTTACTGGATAACAAGCCGGGCAAGGTGGAATCTTGCCCTACAAAAAAGGAGAAGAGATGAAACTCAAACTGTTCACTCTGTTCGTCGTCTTGGGGATCGTCCTCAGCGCATGTTCAGGCGGGGGAAACGCCGAGGGGACAGAACCAGCCGCCGGCGAAGGCGGAGGCGGGACGGTCGTCCTCATTTTGCCCGAAGAGCCGACCACGCTCAATTTCTATCTGGCAGATGCCGCCATCGTGCGTCAGGTGGCGGATGCCACTTCGATGACGGGTCTGGTCACCATTGACGAGACCGGCAATTTCGTGCCCATGCTGGCGGATGGAATGCCGGCGATCTCGGACGACTACCTGACCGTAACCTGGAAACTCAAGGAGGGTCTGAAATGGTCGGACGGCGAGCCGCTTACATCGGACGATATTCGCTTCACGATTGAAGTGCTATCGAACCCGAATTCCGGCGCGCTGGTCGGCACGAGCGGGTTCGACCTGATCACAAATGTCGAAACTCCCGACGACCTGACCGCCATCCTCACCTACTCCGAGCCGTATCCCGGTTATCTCGACCAGTTCGCCTACGGTTTGTTCCCGCGTCACGCCACGGGAGCGCCGGAGGAAATGGCAGGCTGGGAATGGAACCGCGCGCCGGTGGCGGCGGGTCCGTTCGTGCTGAGTAATTGGGAATCGGGCAAGAGCATTACGTTCACCCGCAACCCGAATTATTTCGAGGAAGGCAAGCCGTATCTCGACAGCATCGTATTCGAGATCGTGCCCGAACCTGCCGCGCAGACCGCGATGATGTTGAACGGCGAAGCGCAGTTCCATTTGTGGCCCGGCGAGTTCAAGGCGGATTACGACGAACTCCTGAAAGGCAAAGCCCGGCAATATCTCATCCCCGGCATTTGGAACATGGCGATTGACTTCAACCTGAGCGCGCCCTTCGACGGCGACCCGGGACCGGATGCGCCGCACCCGATTCTGGGCGACATCCGCGTGCGGCAGGCGATTGCCCATGCCATCAATTACGAATCGCTGCAGCAGGATGTTTTGCAGGGCAGCGTCAGCGATTCGACCAATCCCTTCGCCTACGGCTGGTACAAGTGCGACCTGCCGCGCAAGTACGGCTACGATGTGGAAGCCGCCAACAAACTTTTGGATGAAGCCGGCTGGGTGATGGGCGAGGACGGAATCCGCGTGGCGCAGGGAGCGATGTACGCCGAGGATGGAACCCGCCTCTCCCTGGAACTGCAAGGATATACCGCTTTCGATCCGCTTCAACTCACCGAGGAGTTTATCGTCGAGAACCTGAAAGCCGTCGGCATCGAGGCGCGCATTCAGAACTACGATTTCTCGATCATCTTTGGCACGTTTGAAGACAACTCCCCGCGCATGGTCGGCGATTACGACATGCTGATCTTCGACCGCGGCTTTACCACCGAACCGCAGGGCTATAACTTCGACGCCTACCATTCCTCGCGCATCCCCTCGGCTGAGAATCCCACCGGCGGGAATTACTTCCGCTGGGTGAATGAGGATGTGGACAAGGCGCTCGAACTCGCCGGTTCCAGTTTCGATATCGAGACGCGCAAACAGGCGTATTGTGAAATCGGTCAGGCTGTGATTGACGACCTGCCGCAGGTGTATCTCTATCTCTTCCAGGATAACTACGGCATCGCGGACAACCTCGAAGGGTACGTCCTCAATACCTGGGGCAGCATGAGCTGGGGCGTGCAGAACTGGAAGTACAAGCAAGGGCAATAAACCCATGAAACATGACTCACCCCGAAGTGTTTTTCGGGGTGAGTTTTCTTTTCGGGTTGTGCAAAGATGAATTCCGAAAGTTCTATGTTCGGCAGTTGAAACGCCCATCCTGGGATGGAACTTCAGGACTCCCGGGCTCCGCGGAATGAACTTCGCGGCACGGCGATAAAACCTACCACAACCGTCTGGCGCGTTTCACCAAATCCACGAACTCTTCCATGGCGTCGTCGCGGCGGAAGCGTTCTTCGAGGCGGCGGGCTTCTTCATAGACATGGTCCAGCGAGCTGCCTTCCGCCCAGTAACTGCCTTTCAGAATTTCGGCAAACTCCGCCACGATCACTGCGCGCTGGAAGTAGGGATCGGTCTCGCGGAAATCGTACGCCATCTGGCTGACGTCGAAATCCTGTGAAATCTCCACCACCTGGTGCGTATCGGGGTCTTCCCAGCGCATGAACACGGTGGCGATTCTCCCGTAGGCTTCCGGGTACAGTTTGATCTCGTACAACGCCGTGACGGAATGTCCTGCGCCGATCTCGCCGGCATCCACTTCGTTGTCGCGGAAATCGTCATCGTCCACCGCGCGGTTTTCATAGCCCACAAGGCGGTAATTCTTCACGACCTCCGGGTTGAACTCGACCTGCACTTTGGCATCCAGCGCGATGGTTTGCAGCGTGCCGGTGATCTGGTCAATGAACAGTTTGCGGGCTTCGCTGCGGTCGTCCACATAGGCGTAGAAGCCGTTTCCGTTATCCGCAAGCTGCTCCATCAGCGTATCGTTGTAATTGTCCATGCCGAAGCCGATGGCGGTGAGCGTAACGCCTTCGGCGACGTAGTGGTCAATCTGTTCGAGGATGGCGTCCGCTTCGGTCTGCCCGACGTTTGCCACGCCGTCCGAGCAGAGGATGACCCGATTGATTCCATCCGGCTTGTAGGCTTCCATCGCCATGCGATAGCCAAGCCGCAGACCGGCTTCGGCGTTGGTGGAACCTTCAGGCTGGAGGCTGTAAATGGCGGAGAGGATTCTGTCGGCGTCGGAGCCGCGCGTGGGCTCGAGGACGACGCGCGCATCGGAGCCGTAGACGACGATGCTGACGGTATCGTCCCGGTGCAGCTGCTCCACGAGCATTTCGAGCGACTGCTTGACCAGTCCCAGGCGGTTATCCATGTCCATCGAACCGGAGACGTCAATGACGAAGGTCAACGCGGCATCCTTGCGTTCTTCGTCCGGGACATCGTATCCCTGAATGCCGATGCGGAGCATGTCATAGCGTTCGGTTTGGGTGAAGGGCGAGGGTCCGCCGTCAATGTAAATGCCGAACGCCTGGTGAGGCGGCGGGTTGGGATAGCCCTGCTCGAAGTAGTTGACGTATTCCTCCACGCGCACCGACTCGGGCGGCGGCAGATTGCCGTCGTTGAGGTAGTTGCGCATGACAGTGTATGAGCCGGTATCCACATCCAGCGCAAACGTGGAGAGGTTGTCGTCCTCGGTATCTATGGACGGGTTGACGCCATAGTCTTCGAAGAACATGTCGTACGGTTCGTTGTTTTTGGAAGGGGGATTTCCGCTGTTGGATTGCGGAGCGGCGGCGGGCTGCTCTTCGAAAGCGGGCGGCGCTTCCGTGGCAGCAGGTTCAAAATAATATTCAGGCTGGGCTGGCGCTTCGGTTGCCGAGGGCGCCCCGCCGCCGCAGGCGGCGAGAAACAACAACAGAAAGACGGCACAACAGCCAAAGGCTTTGCGTAAGGCGTTCATTTTCTCTTCTCCTAAAAGAAAATTCGATTTGGATTCAAACGGTGAGAGAAGACCAGCAGACGGCGTTCCACTGTTCTTCAGGCATGGTCATGTCACGTCATAAGCCCTCCTTTCAAGGGATGGCGCTCCCCAACGGCTGCCGGTTTTCTTTCAAGGACGCACCGCTCACCGGGAAAGTTCCCCCCGGCAAAACGGGATAAACCATTGTGACATAAGGCAGCGTGAAATTCAACTTTTACTTTTGATAACGATGCAATACAATGAACGCCGAAAACGTTTCAGGTCTGTAAACGAAGAAGACTCAGGAGAACTTTATGACCCGGCATACATGCTTGTGGTGGGAAACCGCCCCGGAACCAAAATCCTATGCGGGCAAACCGCTTCCTCCAAAAACGGACGTGGTGGTGGTCGGCGGCGGCTTCACGGGGACGTCCGCCGCGCTGCAACTGGCAAAGGGCGGCGCGCGCGTGACGCTGCTGGAGGCAAAGAGCATTGGCTGCGAAGCGAGTTCGCGCAACGGCGGGCAGGCGCTTTCCTGCCTGCACAACACATTGACCGAAACGGTCAGGCGGTATGGCAGGGACCTGGGCAGGGAGATGTTCCGCGCCGCCGTGGAAGCCGCCGACACGGTCGAACGCATCATCAAAGTGGAACAAATTGACTGCGATTTCGTCCGCAGCGGCAGTATCGAAGCCGCCGCGAAGCCCGCCCATTTCGAACGCCTCAAACGCGAACAGGAAACCCTGCGTGCGATCGCGGGCTTCGAGGTGCAAATCGTGCCAAAAAGCGAGGTGCGCAGCGAATTGGGAACGGATGCCTATCACGGCTTGATGGTCAACCCGCGCAGCGGCTCGGTGCAGCCTGCTAAATTCGTGCGCGGCATGGCGCTGGCAGCGGAACGCGCTGGCGCGGACATTCACGAAGGAGTGCGGGTGACCGCCCTTGAGCGGCTGAAAAACCAAATGGACGGGACCCGCTTCATCGTCCAGACCGAGGCGGGCGAAATTGCGGCGAAAGAGATCATCCTCGCCGCAAACGCCTGGACCGGAAGAATCATCCCGCAGTTCCGAATGCGCGTCTTCCCGGCGGAGAGTTATATCATTGCCACCGAGCCATTGAGCGGCGACCTCGCGGCGAAGGTCATTCCAAAGAACCGCGCGGCATACGATACGCGCCGGGTGCTGGCATATTACCGCCTTTCGCCGGAGAAGCGCATGGTGTGGGGCGGCGAATTGACCATGCGCGGCGCGCGCCCGCAGGCGAACATCGCCGCCCTGCGAAACGGAATGGCGCGGGTTTTCCCCGAACTGGCGAACGCGCGGCTCGATTATTTTTGGGGAGGCACGCTTGCTCTGACGCTCGATGAAACCGCACATGCCGGGCAGGTTGACGGGATGTGGTATTCGATGGCGTACGTCGGTCACGGGGTGACGCTTGCCACATACCTCGGTCAGCAGCTGGCAAACGGGGTGCTCGGCAAGCCGGTGGACAACCCGTTTGCAGGTTTGACCATCCCGCCCGCGCCGCCCTACCAGGACAGCGCCTGGTTTGTGAACATCGGCAAACTCTGGTACCGCGTTTTGGATTTGATTGCATGATTCGTCACAAGCGCATGGTAAAATCTCAAACTGCCGCGCCGGAGAGCACCGCTCCCGGCTGGTTGAAAAACAGACCAACATGGAGCGCCAGCCATGATCAAACTCAGTTACAGCACGTTTGGCTTGACCAATCTGGATTTTTTGCATGCCATCGAGGTTGTGGATAAGGCGGGGTATCCGGGTATCGAACTGTCCTTCCACCGCGACCAGTTCAATCCGTTCGACGTCACCGATGAGTATCTCGCGGCGGTCAAAAAGCGGCTCGACTCGCTCGAAGTGACCGCCGCCTGTGTGTCCACGGCTTCGCACTTTTTCACACCCCAGCGTCCGCACGAACCGTCGTTGATGAGCCCCGACCTGGCGGGCAGGAAGCGGCGCATCAACCTTGTGAAGCGCGGGATTCATGTTGCTCGAAAACTGGGCGTGAACCTCGTCACGTTCGGGAGCGGGTTCATCCGCGACGAACACGTGAGCAACCCGTCGGTCAACCCGCGCGAACTGCTGGTGGACAGCATCCATCAATGCCTGAAGGAACTGCGCGGCGACGAAGATATCACCCTCCTCATCGAACCGGAGCCGGGCATGTACATCGAAACGCTCGAACAGGGCATGAGCCTGGTCAACGAGATCAATTCGCCGCGCTTCCAACTGCACCTCGATCTGAATCACAACTACTGCTCGGAGCAGAATTATCTCGAAGCGCTGGCAAAAGCCGCGCCGTTTGCGAAGTTCCTGCACGTTTCCGATTCACAGGAAGGCTGCAACCTGAAACTGGTCAAAATGGCGGATGATCTCAAAATGGATTTGAACTTCGCCAGGTACCTGATCTACTTTCCCGAATTTGCGGATTACCTGCTGGTGGATCCTGACCACCCGATTTATTTTTACGATGAAATGCCGGATGCGAAACAAAAGAAACGCATCGAATCCATCCTGGGATCGGCGGGCATCGTCCAGCCGCCCGCCTTCGTGGACTACAACAGCCTGTATGCGGGCGCATCTCCCTTCGACAGCGAGATTTTCGTCTACCTGATCTCGGTGCCGGGGTTGAGTTACGACGTGCTGGAACGGGCGCGCCCCATCATCATCTACCTGCGCTCCACGAAGGATGCCAACGGAAAATTATTGATGGACAAAATGGTGGCGAACACGCTGACCGGCATCGTTCACTTCCATGAAATCCCCGGCGAAGGGACAATGGACTTCGCCGCCAGTTTCAAGGCGCTGACCGACAACGGCTTTTCCGGTTACGCATCGGTTGAGTTGTATCACCACGTCGCCTCCTGGGAGAAGGCGCTCGCGGATAGTTACAGGCATTTATCGCAGTTTGTATGAACGTACTGCAAGATTATCTTGCGCCAAAAATGCGACATGAATGTCGCAGCACAACAAATTACAGGAGAGAGTTATGGTAGACCCCAAACAACTCGGCTGGGAGGCTGGGACTGTCGGTGAATTGGATCACCGTCTTTTGAAGGCGCCGCACGTCAAACTGCGCGCCGCAACAGAGGGACCGAACGGCGGCGTGGTCTATGCCGTGGACTTGCGCATCAACCAGCCCAACTCGACATTTCTATCTTCCACCGAAATGCACTCCTTCGAGCATTTCCTGCTGTGGGGCTTTCAAAAATACATGCCGCAGAATTTCATCTCTGTCGGCTTGATGGGCTGTCAGACCGGCTTTTATCTCATCCTCTTCAATGAAGGGCGCGCCGACGCCATCCTCGACGCGTATGAAAAAATCCTGAACGACATCCTGACCGCCGCCGAAGTGCCCTACGCCAATATCGCGCAGTGCGGCAACTACAAAAACCACAGCCTCGAAATGGCGCAGGCGCTCGCCAGGCGCGTATTGGACGCCAAAGCAAACTGGCGGCAAGTGGTGTGAGGGAAAGAATGAATAAAAAGCGAGTCACGTTCCAACACGCCATCGAATACGAAGTTATCAGCACCGCCAATATCTTCCATCCGCAGAACTGGGCGCTGCTCTCCGCCGGGCGCATCGAGGACGCCCGCCGCTTCGTGGTGGTGGACGCCAACGTGGAGAAACACTACTCCGCCGCCATTCGCGGGTATTTCGACTACCACCACGTGGAAGCGAAGATCGTCGTCTTCCCCGGCGGCGAGGAAAGCAAAACCCTCGACCACTATCTCTCCATCGCTCACGAACTGGACGCCTTTCCCATCCACCGCCGCGACGAGCCGATCATCGCCATCGGCGGCGGCGTGCTGACCGACCTGGTCGGTTTCGTCGCCGCCAGTTACCGGCGGGGCGTGCCTTACATCAAAGTACCCACCACCCTGATGGGCTACGTGGATGCCTCCATCGGCATCAAGACCGGCTTCAATTTCAACGGCAACAAGAACCGTCTTGGGGCGTTCCATGCGCCGCAGGTCGTCCTGCTCGACAAATCCTTCCTCAAAACCCTGCCGCGCCGCCACCTGCTCAACGGCGTGTGCGAGATCATCAAACTCGCGGTCATCAAAGATGCGGGACTTTTCCACCTTTTGGAAATGTACGGCGCGCAAAGCGTCCACTCGCATTTTCAGGATGAGCAAAGCGGCGTCATCCTCGACCGCGCCATCGCAGGGATGCTGGAGGAACTGGAACCGAATCTCTTCGAGGAGGACCTGGCGCGCAAGGTGGATTTCGGTCACACCTTCAGTTACGGGCTGGAGACGCGCCACGAAGCGCACCTGCTTCACGGCGAGGCGGTGCTGCTGGACATTCTCATCTCGACCTTGATCGCCCGCTCGCGTCATCTCCTGACTGACGAAGAGACCTCCCGCATCTTCCGTCTGACCGAAACGCTGGGAATTTCGCTCGACGCATCCATCCTGGACCCGTGCCTGCTCCACGCTTCGCTGACAGAGCGCACCTACCACCGGAACGGTTTACAGCGCGTCCCCATGCCGCGCGGCATCGGCGGCTGCGTGTTCCTGAACGACATCAACGCGGACGAGATCGAATCCGCCGTGAAATCCTTAGAAAACTGGATGACCATAAAACATGAAATCATTTGAAAACGCAGACAACAAGGAAATCGAAAAGTTCGACCGGGTCTCCCAAATCTGGTGGGACCCCAAAGGCGAGATGGGCACGCTTCACACCATCAACCCCCTGCGCACCAACTTCATCATGGAAAAACTCACCGTCTCCCAGCCGCGCATATTGGACGTGGGCTGCGGCGGCGGCATCCTTTCTGAGGCGCTGGCAAAAGCCGGGGCGCAGGTAACAGGCTTGGACTTGTCCGAGGCGTCCATCCACGTCGCCAGACAGCACGCGCAGAGTCAGGGTCTTCAGATTGATTACCGCTACGAAAGCGTGCAGGACCTCGCAGAGAAAGAGGCGGGGACGTTCGACGCCATTACCTGCATGGAAATGCTGGAGCACGTGCCCGAGCCGGCAAAGGTGGTGGCGGCGTGCGCCAAAGCCCTCAAGCCGGGCGGTCATGCCTTTTTCTCGACCATCAACCGCACGCCCAAAGCCTTCCTGTTCGCCATCATCGGCGGCGAGTACATCCTGCGCCTCCTGCCGCGCGGAACGCATACCTATTCCAAGTTAATTCGCCCGGTTGAGTTGAAACAATGGACGCGCGACGCCGGGCTGGAATTTGTGCGCCTCGCCAGCCTGATGTACAACCCCTTCACCGGCAAATTCAAAGTCGCGGCAAACAAGGAAGACGTAAACTACATGGCGCATTTCGTAAAGAAATAATTTTCATGTCCTTTGCGAGCGGCGCCAAGGCGCCGCTCGCAAAGGACAGTGGATTGGAGATATTTTCAATGAAACGTTTCTTCGCACTTTCCCGAACCACGCACGGGGTGTTAGACCTTGCCACACCGGGGTTTGTCGCCCTGCTCTGGCTGGGAGAATTTCCCCCCGTATGGACAATCGCCCTTTCGTTGTTCACCGCCTTTGCCGCCTACACCGCCATCTACGCCTTGAACGACCTGGTCGGCATCGCAGTGGACAAGGAAAAATTCCGCGGCGGAATCAACGCCGGGTATTCCGTCGAGGCATCGGATATGCGCTACCCCCTGGCGCAGGAAATTCTCAGTTACCGCAGCGGTCTGCTTTGGTTTGCAGGCTGGTTCGTCGCGGCGCTCATTGGCTCCTACATTCTCAATCCGTTCATCGTCGTCATCCTGGTCGCTGCCGCAGTTCTCGAAGTGATCTATTGCCTCCTGCTCAAAGTCACCTATTTGCGGACGTTCGTCAGCGGGCTGGTCAAATCGAGCGGACCCATTGCGGCGATCTTCGTCGTTGACCCCAACCCCGCGCCGGCGCTCGTCCTGCTGGTGCTTGCCTGGGTCTTCTTTTGGGAGATCGGCGGGCAGAACGTCCCCGCCGATTGGAACGACACCGTGGAAGATAAGCGCGTCCATGCCAAGACGATTCCCCTCCAACTCGGCACGCGGACGGCAGGCATCATCGTCGTACTTACGCTCGCTTTGACGGTTACGTTCAGCCTGTTCCTGCCGCTCGTCTCTCCTCTGAATTTGGGCCGGCTTTACCTGCTGGCGAGTGCCGCCGCGGGAGCCTATCTGCTCCTGCGACCGGGGCTTCAACTTGCCCGGCTCCAGGAGGGGCGCCAGGCGGCGGCGTTATTCGACAACGCCAGTTATTACCCGCTGGCGCAATTGGCGATCATTACATTGTTTGTCGCGCTTGGGTAGGAGAGTCAAGAAACGGCCGGAAAAGCACGGAGAGATTGTTTTCACTCTTGCGCGGCGCGCAACGATATCCACAGATGTGTGATTTCGACACGAGTTCCAACAACACCCTCCAGGTCGAAAAGAAATGACCTGGAGGGTGTTGTGCTGGACAGGCATAAAGCCCGGGTATCAGGGCTTCACAATCAAAACGAGATTGACATCGTCGCGGGAAATGATGCTGATCGGCATGACAGCCATTGATTCCTTAATGAACATCAGCATCGTCCCGCCATTTTCATCTGTTCCGGTTGCCATCAAATTCCAGCCGAGTTTTATCAGTTCAAATTCGTAATACGCCTTAATCTCCTCGATGGTTGCGGCGGTTGTAAAACGATACGCATCGTCCTCCTCTTCACCGGCAATTGCGCCCGGCATGATGGGAATCCCGTTCCATTCCTCCAGCGGCGTGCCAACAGGCAGCGGGACCTCCAGGACCTCGGTGGCGGTCGGTGGAATTGCCGTGGGCGTCGAAGTGGGGGGTTCGGTTGCGGCGGGAATCGGAGTTGCAGTCTGCGTTGGGGCGGCGGTCGGTTCGGGGGCAAAACTGGCGCAGGCGGAAATCAGCAAGGCGGAAATCAAAATCAGGAACGGAATTTTCTTCATCGTCTATCCTCCTTTTCGTTTCAGGATGGGCAAAGTATAGTAATGGAATGGCTTAAGGTCAAGAGAAATTGCCGGATAAAGAATCGAGCCATCCGTTTGGATGCCTGGCAGGGTTGTTTCAAAACACCCCTTGCATGTGCTGAGCGGGGGATTTATCCCGCGAACCCAGGCTGGCTGAGCAGTTACGTAAAAACTCACTCTTGCGGATTCAGGTAATCGTCCAGGTTGAGGCGTTTGAAGAGACGTTCGCGCACGTCGGCGGGGACGGTCTCCTCCTCCACCGGAATCTGCACGAGGTCAATTGTCCGTTTTGTGGTGTTCAAAACGATGCGGCAGTTATCGCATCCCTCAAGATGCTTTTCGATCTCCCGGCACAAATCAGGGGGCAGTTCGCCGTCAATGTATTCGGATAAAGAGCCAAGCAGGTCCTGGCAGTTTTTATGGAGATGGTCGCTCATGGGTCTCCTCTCGGGTCAGGCGCTCACGGTAATATGCAGATAATTGTTCGCGCAGGAACATGCGGGCGCGCAGCAGGCGGGTCTTCACGTTCGTTTCGGTTAGTCTGAGAATTTCGGCGGTTTCCCTGATGGAAATGCCCTCGATATCGCGCAGAATGAAAACCATGCGCAGGGGTTCGGGCAGTTTCTTCACTGCGGCATCCAGCGCCGCTTTGGCTTCGCCCGAGAGCAGCTCGTCTTCGGGCAGCGCGCTCCAATCCACAAAGACCTCCGGGAGCGGCGTTTCCCCGGCGTCGTCGGGGTAAAAGTCGTCGAGGTTGACGGCGTTCTTCCTGCGGCGCAGGAGCATCAGGGCTTCGTTGGAAGCGATGCGGTACAGCCATGTCGAAAGGCTGGAGCGCCCCTCGAAGTCGGCAAGGTGCGTGAGCGCGCTGAGGAACGTGTTTTGAAGCACATCCTCGGCATCCTGCTGGTTGCCGAGCAGCTTCAAACCGAGGCGGTAGATGGAGGCGGAGTAGGCATCCACCAGGCGGGCAAATTCGGCGCGGTCCCCGGCGCGCAGGGCTTCGATGGAGATTTCGGGATTCTTCGTTTCAGTCATTGGATGGTTTCAAACCTGAAAAGTTGCATGAAAAGTATACATCATCCAGACAAAAAGATGTGCAACTTTTTTACCTTTGCCGCATCCAAAGGCTGCAAATCAAAACAAACTTGGAGAACCGCATGGAAACGTTAATCAACCAGGAAGTCGCCGGGCAGGTCAGGGGGGCGTTTGCCGGGCTGGAAAACCCCGTTCAAATTCTGTATTTTGGCGCGCAGGAAAACTGCGATACCTGCGAAGAAACCCGGCAATTGCTCAGCGAGGTTTCCGCATTGGACGAGCGCATTCATCTCTCGATCCACGACATCAAAGCGGATGCAAGGCTGGCAAGCGAATACCGGGTGGATAAAGCCCCCGCCATCGTCATCGCCGGCAGGGATGGAGATAAGATTCTCGACCTGGGGATTCAGTTCTCCGGCATTCCTTCGGGATATGAATTCAGCACGCTGATCAACGACATCCTGCTCGCCTCAAAACGGGATTCGGGGCTGGGCGCCGAGACCCGCGGCTTTCTCAAGTCTTTGAGCCAGCCGCTCCTGCTCCAGGTTTTCGTCACACCCACCTGTCCGTACTGTCCGCAAGCCGTATTGCTGGCGCACAAGATGGCAATGGAAAACCCCGGCATGATCCGCGCCGAAGCCGTGGAAGCGATCGAATTCCCTGAATTGGCAAACCAATTCCGCGTCCAGGGCGTGCCGCAAACGGTCATCAATTCCGGCAGGGGGACCGCAGTGGGCGCATATCCCGAAGCGCGCATGCTGGCGGAAATCAAACGCGCGCTGGCAAATTGATCTCAGTGAGATTGCAATAAAAAGACGCAGGCGTTGAACCTGCGTCTTTTTTGCTTCCTGTGTCGCTGCGAGCCTTGTCCTGAACGATGGAGCAGCAAAACGGTCTCTGCTAATGGAAAGGCGCGAAGCAATGACCTACTTTAACTCAAGTTGCCACCTTCCAATAGATTTTCCAGGTTCCCCGCCCAAAGCCCTCACCCTGCCCTCTCCCATCGGGAGAGGGGGAAGTCATCCCAGAAG
>QMIW01000152.1 GCA_024434165.1 Chloroflexota bacterium
CACCTGGTACAGCGCCAGCCTGAACAACGCCGGCAGGGTATACATCAACCGCACAGGGACCACCCAGTTCCGCATCTACTTTGTCCTTGACGACAACAATGACTTCGGCGCGGACTTCATGAGGTTCTACAGCGGGGATGCAAGCGCGGCGAGGCGTCCGCGGTTGATCGTGGAGTATTACATTCCATAGCGTTTTGAATCTGCACGCAACAGAGCAGCCCGCCATGGCAGGCAAGGCGGGTTGCTCTCTTTTTAACAAATAGCCTTAATTTGCTATTTGAAAATATGGAACTGATTTCATATAATTACCACAAAATTTGCGGGATTAACGGCGCGTGCTGGAATGCCATCATACTCGCAAATGCACGCGCCCGGGAAATTCATACAATTCCAGAGCGCGTATTTTCATAAAAAGGAGAAATCCATGAAATACATAGCGCGCTTTTTTGTCTTAATCGCCATCCTTGTCAGCCTGCTAGCAAGCGCTCCGCCGCTGCCTGCCCGCGCCGCGGGTGGGGTAATGCTGACGGTGACCACCAATGCAGACACCAATGCAGTGGATGGTTTTTGCTCTCTGCGCGAAGCCATCACCGCCGCAAACAACGATGCCGACCAAAACGAATGTGTAGGAAGCGGCGGTTCATACGGAGACGACTCGATTGTGTTCAGTGTCGGCAGTTCCTCCGTTATCACGCTTTCCAGCGCCTTGCCCGCCATTACGACCACAATGTATATTGACGGATTTAACAGCGGCAATCAGGTTGTTATTGACGGGAACAACGCCGTCAGCCCCTTTTACGTAACAACCGCTTCGGGAAATTTGACGCTGGAACGATTGACGGTAAAAAAGGGTTATGCAAGTTCCGGTGAAGGAGGCGCTCTTCTAAATAACGGAGCCACAGTAACGATTCTTAACGCCGTGTTCACTCAAAATCGAGCCTCTTCAAGCGGCGGCGCAGTTGCCACCACCGGCGGCGGAACAACCACGATTAAGTATTCTTCTTTTTATGCTAACGAATCTACCGGCGGGGACGGCGGTGCAATTGCAAATTATGGAAGTCCTGTCTCCACCACGACCACCATTATTAATTCCACCATTTTCAACAACACAGCATCCGGCGCGGGGGCGGTGATTAACAACGCCGGCACGCTCTCCATCTACAATTCCACCTTAAGCGGCAACTCGTCAAGCGGCACCTTTGCCGGTTCCTTAGGCACATGGAACGGGATTGGTCCCGGCAACGACCCATCCACCTACGTTTACAATTCGATCTTGGCGAACAGCGCTCCCAACGATTGTTATAACGGAGCGGGGACGATAACCGGCAGTCACAATATTGTCGAGAGTCAATACACCACCACCTGCAGCAGCATCATCCTTTCCAATGCCGATCCCGGACTGGGAACTGCAACTGGCAGCCCTGCCTATTTGCCCATCAGCGCTGGCAGCCCCGCGATGGATGCGGGCGATAACGCAACCTGCACAGGCATCGAAGTGAACAACCAGGACCAGCGCGGCTTCATCCGCCCCATAGACGGCGACGGCAACTCCACCGCCACATGTGACATCGGCTCGTTTGAGTTTGCGCCCCTGTTGTTGGTGGACGATTCCGCCACTTCAGGAACAAACACCGGGTTGGACTGGGCGAATGCGCTTGTCAACTTGCAAGATGCTTTGAATCTCGCCACCAACGGCACCGAAATTTGGGTGGCAAACGGCGTATATTATCCCGATGAAGGCTCCCTCGTGATCAACAATGACCGTTCTTCCTCCTTTGACTTGCGAGACGGCGTAAAAGTCTATGGCGGATTTGCGGGCACCGAAACCGTGCGCAGCCAGCGCAATATCGCATCCAACATCGCAGTGTTGACCGGCGATATTGACAAAGACGACGAAAACACCGACGGCAATTTCATCAACGAATCCGTGGACCACATTTTTGGAAGCAACGCTTATCATGTTGTGTCCATCCACGACGCCGGGGGCGGCACGATACTGGACGGATTCGTCATCACCGGCGGGTATGCAAACGGCGCCGGCATCCACAGGGCGGGCGGGGGCATTGTGTTGTATAGTGCCGCCTCTCCCACGCTTGAAAACCTGACCATCACCGGCAATGTGGCTTGGACCGGCGGCGCGGATGGATTCGGCGGCGGCGTGTATATGGAAGGCAACAGCACGCCCTCTATGACCAATATGTATATTGCCAATAACTATGGATACTTTGGCGGCGGCTTGTTCAGCGTTAATTCCAGTCCCGTTGTGCAGAACGCGACGATTGCCAACAATCGGGCAGGTTTTGGCGGCGGGGTGGAATATTTCGACGGCAGCGGCGGCTCACTGACCAACGTCACCATTTATAACAACGCAGCCGAGGCGTTCAATGGCGGCGGCTTCTACAATGCCGACAGCAGCCCGACGCTGACCAACGTCACCATTTCCAACAATACTGCTCCCGCCACATACGGCGGCGGCTTCCACAACATTGACACGGATACGTATGCTTCCCCAGCCAAGCCGGTTTTGGTGAACGTTGTCATTGCCAACAGTACCGGCGGCGACTGTGTGACTTCCACTTTGGGCAGCGGCACAGACGCTTCGCTCGACGCAGCCAGCGGATACAACCTGATTGAAGATTCTGTCAACGCCTGCGGATTGAGCGACGGCGTGAACGGCAACCGCGTCGGTACGGACCCGATGCTGGGCGCATTCGCCAATAACGGCGGCTTTGCCCCTACCATGATGCTTAATCCCGGCTCGCCTGCCATCAACTCAGGCACAAACACTAGCTGTCCATCCACCGACCAGCGCGGAAGAAGCCGCGCCCTCACCGTCTCCGACCCGTGCGACATGGGCGCATATGAACTGCAAGCGGGCCAATCCACCTTTTATTCCAACGGCACGCACGACGGGTGGATTTTGGAATCCAGCGAGACGAGCGGCGCGGGCGGGACGATGAACTCCTCCGCCGCCACCTTCAACCTCGGCGATGACGCCGCCAACAGGCAGTACCGCACCATCCTGCACTTCGATACCTCCGCCC
>QMIW01000153.1 GCA_024434165.1 Chloroflexota bacterium
AATACCCGTCGTTTTGGCATGACCCATTCCCATTTAATGAAGACACACTTTGCAAAGATTACTGGAAAACAGGGTGCAATGTCATCCCTCACATCACAATGATTGGGATGGAATAAGAATGATATTTGCCACGCGCGAACTAATTCTTTTTTATGACACCTAAAGCGACTTAAGTCACAGCGCCATCGCGCCGTACCGCAAACTTCAGTTTGCGTCCTTCAGTTTGCGCCTTTCGTTTGCGCCTTTGAATTTGCGCCTTGCGCCCCAAACAAGGATGCGGTACAAACGCACCATATCTGTCTTTGCGTTGTAATACCAACAATGAACAAACTAAAACTCCTCCCCCTGCTCCTGCTCGTCGCCGCCTGCGCCCCCATAAAATCCGCGCCCGACCAAACGCTCACCCTCGCGTGGACGACTCAAACCGACGGAGCCATCAACCAGACTCCGCTGATCGTCGGCGACTCTGTGATTCTCTCCCCCTCGACCACGCCGCTTCTTTCCCTGGACCTCGAAACGGGCGCGCCCAAATGGGCATTTTCCCCGCCCGAAGGAGTCTGGGAGCGCGCCTACGCCAGCGACGGCGAGCGCGTGTTTGTCGGACTCAAAGACAAAACCATCGTCGCGTTGAACGTTTCCAACGGAAAAATCATCTGGCAAAAGGATTTGGGAATCAACACGCAAGTCCCGCCGCTGGTAAGAGATGGAATCGTTTACGTCCCCACTGCCTTCGTCGGACCCGAACTCACGCCCGACGAACACGGTCGCGCCAAGTTCTTCGCCCTCGACGCGGAAACGGGCGAAGAACTCTGGGTTTTCAAATCCGACAATTACATCCTGCAAACCCCAGCCATTCATGGCAACACGCTCTACCTTGGCGGTAACTTCTACGATCCCACTCCCATTGACGAAGGCGGTCACACCCGCATCTACGCCTTGAACCTCGCCGACGGCTCCCCGCTCTGGACGTACGAATCCGAAGACGGTTTCCCCAAACGACTGTATGCCACGCAAGACACCGTCGTCTTCGTCGCCTATCAGGATTTCATGAACGGCGTGGACGCGTCCACGGGCGAACTGCGCTGGCGCTTCGACACAGGCAACTGGACCCCCTCCTTCCTCGGCAACGAGAATGCCGTCTATTTCAGTTCCGCCAACACGCAGGTCTTCGCCGTCCATGCCGACACGGGCGAAACGCTCTGGACGTTCAACATCCCCGAAGGCACGTTCAACTACCTGCTCGACGCCCCCCTCCTGCTCGACGGCAAACTCTACTTCCTCACCCAGCAAGGCGACTTCTTCGCCCTCGACGCGGCGACTGGCGCCTTGCTCTGGCAAACCCCCACCGATGTCAGCGCCGCCCGCATGGGTCCCGCCATCGGGAACGGCTGGGTGGTGATCGGGGATATTGAGGGCAGGGTGTATGGATACAAGTAGCGTAGTTGGCGTTCTCTAACGCCAACGAGCGCGCACTACTCAAATATTGTGGCGCAAAAAGGGGAGGCAGTCGTTTTTCAATGACTGCCTCCCCTTTTTTATTCCCTCGCCTTCAACCTACTTCTTCTTCCCCCCCAGCGCCAGCGGACCGTTGCGGTTGCCCTCGGTGATGTCGAACTCCCAGCCGGGAGCCATGCGGTTATTGCGAAGCCGCGCCCGCTTGCCCGGTTCGCTCTTGCCCAGAATAGAAACGCCGGGAGGGCCTCAAGCGTATCCGCGCCCGTTAGGATTCCTTCGTAGGAAGACAAATCCATCCGCCTCGCGCTCGACGGGGAAGCGGTTGCCCGCGCCCTGCAATTCGGTCAAACGCTGACGCTTGATTCGGCCAACCGCGGGCTGGCGGAAAAATCCCTGTAACGGTTGTGTAACGATAGGTTTCTATCATGGGGCAAATTCAACAAGGAGAAAATCTTATGAAACAATACCGTATGTTACTTGCATTTGCCGCCATCATGCTGGCTGTCAGTTTGGCCTGCGGCGGCTCGTCGGCCCCGGCTACCGAAAACCCCACCCTGCCCCCGGCTCCCACCCAGGCCGCAGCGCCCACCGACGCTCCCGCCCAACCCCAGAACCAGCCAGCCGACAATGGACTGGTCACCTTTACGGACGAAAACGGACTCGCCGCCTTCGACCTCCCCGGCGACTGGACCTACAGCCACTCCACCGGCGACAGCTACTATGTGGATCGCTTTACCACCCCGGACGGATTTAGCGGACTGGTCGAAAACCTGGTCTATAACGACGGTACCGCCTTCGTCAACAGTCAAAAGGGAAAATTTGCCCTCAACCTGATCAACACCTTTTACAGTACCACAGGCCAGGCTGGCGACATCAAAGTCACCGGCGATCAGATCATGCCTGACGGCTCCGAACGCCTCGAATGGACATCCAAGAACGGCGGTTACTCCGGCATATCCTTCTTTGAAACCCGCGGCGACGACAACAGCACCTTCATGATGTTCTCGCTTTGGTGGGACAATGGCGCCGACCAGTCCGTCCTGGACGTCATCAATAATGCCATTACATCCTATCGTATTCCGTAATCGCCGATTCGTTTACCAGTCAGACAGGCTGTCCTGTCTGACTGGATTTTGGTAGTGGATGAATGGACAGGGCGGAGAACGCGCCCTACGCAACACCAAAACCATAAGAGGAGGCAGTCGCTTTCAAAGCGATTGCCTCCTCTTTTTCATTCCCTCGCCTTCAACCTACTTCTTCTTCCCCGCCATCACCAGCGGACCGTTACGATTACCCTCGGTGATGTCGAACTCCCAACCCGGAGCCATGCGGTTGTTGCGCAACCGCGCCCGCAGTTTGGACGCGCTCCAATTGAAGTCGCCCGCGCCAGGGGAACTCTCTCCCAATATCGAAACGCCGGGAGGCGCCTCGAGCGTATCCGCGCCCGCAAGGATTCCTTCGTGGGAAGACAAATCCATCTGATGCGCC
>QMIW01000066.1 GCA_024434165.1 Chloroflexota bacterium
CGCGTATCTCATTATTAATCGCCTGCGCGGAGAGATGCCCGCCGAACTCAAAGCCTTTGCCGAAAAAATGGACGTGCCTCTGCTTGGCTCCATCCCCGCTGATGATGCCCTGGCGGAATTCGAGTTTTCTGGCAAGCCACTGGTGGATTTGGGGGACGAGTCACCGGTTTATCAAGCGGTTGCAGGGATAATGAAGAAAATTCAGTAGTGGATCTGCGTAAATGTAGAGCGAGATACTATCCTGCTCTACATCATTTACTTTGACCCATTACCGAAAATCCTTTCTCTCGTTACTCGTACCTGAACCTGGCAACTCCCACCGCAAAAAAGACCGCCGCAAAACCGAGCAGAACACCGGCTTCAGGAAGAATATCCACCAAACCGCCGCCGCGCAGGACGAGATCGAGCAGTCCCTGCATTGCCCAGGTGGTAGGGAGGATTTTTACGATGGTTTGCGCCGCCGCCGGGAACAACTCCAGCGGATACCAGCACCCGCCCAACAGCGCCATAACCATGCCCGCCATGATGCTCAGTCCGCTGGCTTGACCTTCGGTCTTGATGAATGCGCCCATCGCCGTCCCGACTGCGCCCGCCGCCAGCGCCGCACAAGTGAGCAGGGTAAAGAGCGCAAGCGGCTCGCGCCCCCAATTGAGCCCGAGGACGAACATGCCGAACAGAACCAGTAGGGTCATTTGGACGAGCGCCATCGCCACCTGACCGGTGATCGTCCCCAGCAGGAAGACGGCTTTGCTGGTGGGCGTGGTGAGGATGCGGCGCAGGGTCCCCTGTTGGCGTTCGTATGCAAACAGGGCGGAGATTCCAAACAGTGGGATGAACACCCATGTAATCAACTGCCCCGCCGATGAGTTCGCGCGCGGATCGTACGCGATGTCATCAGGTGTGGAGCCTTCGATGACGGTCACACGCTCGGGCGCATCCTCTTGAAGGGATTGCGCCAGTTCCAGGGCTTCGTTGAAATATGCCTTTTCATCTTCAGAGGATTCGAACGTGCCGCGCGCTCTGGCTTCCTCCAATGCCATGTTCGCCGCGCTGATGGAACTGCTGACGCGGCGAATCGCCGTCTGAACGGCGCGCCTGGCGATGGCGGCATCCATGTCGTTGGGCTGCTGGCGGAACTCCACCTGCGCCGAGCCAGCCCGAATGGACTCCACATCCAACCCCTTCGGGAGAATCAACACCGCCGCTGCACGGCGCGCGTCGAACTGCCCTTCGGCTTCCTCCAGCGAAAGGAGGTTGGGATACACCGCCGTGGATTTTTCCAATTCAGCGATGATGGCTTGTGAGGTCGCGGTATTTGCCATATCCACAACCACGAGGCGGACGCGGTTGTTGACGGGGTTGCCGGAGGGCGTCCCGCCCGTGAGCAGGAAGGTGAAGATGATTGGCAGGATGATGAAGAATAACAGTTCCGACGAACTGGCAAAACGAGTAATCGTATCCTTCCAGATAATGGCGAGTAGTTTTTTCATGGTAACTCCATCAATATCATTGCGAGCCGCGAAGTGGCGAAGCAATCTTTTACCTTGCTCAAAGCGGCGTCCCCGCCGCCGAGGACTGCGGCGGGAGCACTTATACAAGAGGTCTAATGTTATTGCGAGCCGCGAAGCAATCTCACAGGTAATTGGGGATTGCTTCATCGCGGCGCTAAGGCGTCACTCCTCGCAATGACATTGAATCATTTCTGCACCAAATTCTTCCTTCCAAACAGCGCGACCGAACTCACAAACAGGATCAGCCCCATCGTCAGCAGGGCAGTGACCGACGCGGAAAGATGCGTCAGAGTCCCGCCGAGGGCGAGGGTGGTGAATCCATCCAGCGCCCACGAATTCGGCGTGATGCGGCTCAACGTCTGCACGATGGGCGGCATCTGTTCGAGGTTGATGAAACTCCCGCCCAGAATCCCAAAGATCAACATCACCGCCGAGCCGATGCTGCCCACCTGTGAAGGAGTGCGCGCCAGGGCGGTGATCAACATGCCCCAGCCTGTCGCGCCGAAGACGGCGGCAAGCACGAGCGCGACCACCGCCAGCGGGTCGCCCCATTTCAATTGAAAGAGCAGGGACGTGCTGCCGATGAGGATGAACATCTGCGCCGCGCCGGTGAGAAAAATGCCGAACACTTTGCCGCCCAAAATTTGCGCCGAAGTTGTGGGCGAGACCAGCAGCCGCGGCAGCGTGCCTTGCGACTTTTCCGCGAGGATCGAACGCCCACCGTGACTGACGGTGTACATCAGAAAAAGCAAAGCCATGCCCGGCGCGATGTAGGCAAGAATATCGAATTCCACTTCCTCGCCTGCGGCTGTGGATGTAATGAGCGCAATTGCCAATGCGTCGTCGGTTGGGCTGTCTTGCAGGCGCTGCCCCATCTCTTCGCCTGCGGCTTCCGCCATATCCGGCGTGATGCGCCCGCTCGCCAGCATTTGGATGATGGCGGTTTCGCCGCCAATGCGCCCTTCTTCGATGCGGCTGAGGTATTCATCCACAATGGATTTGACGATGCCCGCGCTGGTGGGGCGGGTGGGGTTGACATGGATTTCGATTTTTACGGCATCATCGCTGTTTGCGCCGCCCGTTGCAAAATCCTCGCGCTGTGGGATGACGCTGTCTGTGAACCCTGCCGGGATAATGATCACCGCAGCAACCTCGTCTTCCTCCACAAGCCGGCGCGCCGCCTCCGGCTCGGACCCGGAGACTGGTTCGACCAATTCAGCCAATTCCTCCGAGTTGAAGACATCCACCAATGCCTTGCCGAGTTCGCCTTCATCCTGGTTGACGATGACGACGGGGATATCCGATATGCCGGATGAACTTCCGCTGAAGCGCCCGGTGACCAGCCCCATGCCGAACGTGAGCAGGAACGGCGCGAGGAGCATCATGATCAATGCCGCGCGGTCGCGGAAGACGATTTTTAGGTCTTTGATGCCGATCAGGAGGAGTTTCAACATGTTGACTCCGATGTGAAAATGAGAAGTGAGATCGGGAAGTGGAGAATTGGTTTGCGGTAATTGAGCAACTCACCTTACGCGGCAAGGGCGGACCATCCATGTTTTTGCCAAATGTCTGGGGCAGGGCAACCCTTTCTTGCAGATTGGCTGTCTGTTTTGCTCAAACGGGTCGCCCCTGCGACAAAATCGCGTAAGGTGAGTGAGTAACCTATAATTCTCCAATCATTCAATGCTCTTAATCCCTGAGCGCTCTGCCCGTCAGGTGCAAAAACACCGCCTCGAGGTTCGGCTCGTGGATGTCAATCGAATGGATTTTGATTCCGCGTTCGTTGGCTTTGCCGATGACCGATGCCAGCACGTCCTTGGCGGAGTGGGTGATGACCGAAACCTCATGGTTGATGACGTTGGCTTCCAGCACGTCTGTGATGCCTTTGAACGCCGCCGCCAGCGCCTCAGGGTCGTCGTGCTCGCCGATATGCAGGAGGAGCGTCTCGGTCTCGCCGACCTGCCTGGTCAGTTCCTTTTGCGTGCCGATGGCGATCAACCTGCCGTGGTCAATGATGCCGACCCGGTCGGAGAGTTCCTCGGCTTCTTCCATGTAGTGCGTGGTGTAGAGGACGGTCATGCCCTGCCTGTTCAGGTCTTTGACCGTGTCCAAAATTGCGCGGCGGGATTGCGGGTCAATGCCGACGGTGGGTTCGTCCATGAAGAGCAGTTTCGGTTTGTGGAGCAACCCCACGCCAATGTTGACGCGGCGCTTCATCCCGCCGGAGTAGGTCTTGACGCGGTCCTTTGCCTTGTCGGTCAAGCCGATCTGCTCCAGCACTTCATCCACGCGGGCGGCGAGGGATTTGCCGCTCAAGCCGTACATCTGCCCCCAGAAGAGGAGGTTCTCGCGCGCGGTCAGGTCTTCGTATAGGGCGATCTCCTGGGGCACAACGCCGATCATCCGCCTGACATTCATCGGCTCTTTGGCGATGGAATGACCTGCAATGGCGGCGTCGCCGGTGGTGGGCGCATAGAGCGTGGAGAGCATCGAAATGGTGGTGGTTTTGCCTGCGCCGTTGGGTCCCAGCAGGCTGAAAATTTCGCCTTCCTTGATGTCGAACGAAATCCCTTTGACGGCGGTGAAGTCCCCGTATTTCTTGACCAGGTTTTGTACTTCGAGAATATTGGACATGCGTTCCTCCAATGACTAACTCACCATGCGAACATAATTCACCCGAGTTGCTGCCTTGGTTTCAAGAGGCTTCCCTCATCCCAAACAAGGTTATATATTCTGGGATGACTTCCCCCTCTCCCGATGGGAGAGGGCAGGGGGGGGGCTTTGGGCGGGGAACCTAGAAAATCTATTGGAAGGCGGCAACTTGAGTTAATTCTTATCAGGCATAGCAGGGGCGGACCCGTCAGGGTTGAGCAAGGCATTTTATTTCGCCGGGCGGGTCGCCTCTGCTGCGTAAAGCGAGGGACAAACTCTGTTTGATGTACGGAGGGTTTGGGCAAAAGTATCAATGGTAGTACTCACGACCTGCTTGGAGAATCTGCCCTGCTTGCTCTGGACGGCGTACCTCTCCGCGGCACTTTTCTCGGCGGCGAAGATGGCGGCTTGAGCGAACCTTTTACAAACCCGGCAGGGCGGGCTTGAGCACCATCAACGCGACTGCCGCTATTGGGGTGACGGTTGCCGCCAGTCCCCAAAACTCCCACGAGCGGGAAAGCCTGTGATAAAGATACCAGTCCATTTCTTCTTTTTCCGCGCCCTTGAGAGCCAGGTCCCGAATGCGAACCTGCAAGGGCGCAACCCTGGCTGAAAAGATAATCCCTGAGATCGAGAACAGCACAATGGACCAGAAAATCCAGCCTGTGCCAAGAATTGGAAACCGAGCCTGAATTGCCGCGCCAATTCCCGCCGCGACGATGATCATGATGCTGGGAACTGTAAACCAACGGTCGGCGCGGATGATCCCTGCGAAGGTGTGGGCAATCACTTTTGGGTCGCGGGTCCCATCCGCATGGAACTTCCAGAATAAGCCGGTGATGATGTTCCCCAAAAACAGGACGACAGCGATCACGTGAATCAACTTAAAGATAAGATATGTCATTCTCGTTTCCTTCGATACTTGTAATTCACTTGCGCAATTTGTTATTCTTTGTACGGGCGACCCGCCCAGCGCGTGGGAAATCCCCTGCCCAACCTTGACGGATCGCTCCTGCCAAATGCGTTTACAACTTTTCTTCCAATGATTTGATGGTCTCATCCAGCCAGTTCACATACATCTCCTCATACAATTCTCCAAAGCGCCGGGTGGCTTCCCAGAAGATTACTTCCTTTTCGAGCGCCGGGCTTCGCTGCACGATGCTTTGAATCAGGTCGCGGGATTTTGTGCGGTAAAAGTCAGCCTGGCGTTGATGCAGGTTCTTCTGCAAATGCAGCAGCGCGAGCGTTGTCTCGCGGTCTGTTTGCGCGGCGAAGAAGAGTTTGAGGAGCAGGGTATTTTTGTGGTGCGCGAGTTCGGTCAACGGTTCAGCCAGCCATTTCTGCAGACTGCTTCTGCCTTCCGCGGTGATGGTGTACACCCGTTTGTCCGGGCGCTCCTTCTGCGCCTGGATACTGGAGCGTACCCAGCCCTTCTTCTCCATCGCCTTCAGGGTGGTGTAAATCTGGCTGAGTTTGGCAGTCCAAAAGTGGGACGTTGAACCCTCCATATTCTGTTTGAGTTCATAGCCAGTCATGGAGCCGTAATTGAGGAATCCGAGCAGGGCATAGTCAAGCATATCGCAACCTAATATATAATTATTGATATATAATAATTTATATATTGATTCCTGTCAAGGGGAATCCAAAATTCACCCCCAAGGGTTGATAGCATTCCCCCATCCTCATGAGAAACGCAAACGGAACCCCCTGCCGTGTAACATGAGTTACTTCAGGCGATTATGTTGTTTCAATAACTCTCGCAACTCCTCATGCGGCAGCGCCTTCACGCTGAAGCCGTTATGACCGGTCATATCCTCCGCCGCGACCAGCGAATTGATGATGGCTTCTTCCGTGGCGTAGACCGCCGCAAACAGAATCGGGTCGAGATGGTCGTTGGAGAGAGCCTGGAGCGAGGTCATTCCCTTTTCGTTGGCGCGCATTGCCTGCGGATTCGCAGTGGAGAATGCCAGGAAAATATCCCCGCTGCCGTTGCCGCCCAGCGAACCCGTCCGCGCCATGCCGAGGGTGACACGCCGCGCCACCCGTTTGAGTTGATGCGGCATGAGCGGCGCATCGGTGGCGACGATCACGATCAGCGAGCCGTCTCCAACGCGAAACGGATGCTCGCCGCTGGTGAGCGGCGCATCGGCTTTCAGGGAATGACCCACCGGCACGCCCGCAACGGTCAATTGATAACGCCTGCCGAAGTTGGTCTGCGCCAGCACGCCCACCGTCCAGCCGCCGAATTTCTCCGGCAGTTTGCGCGAAGATGTGCCCGTGCCGCCCTTGAATTCGTAACATAACATCCCCGTCCCGCCGCCCACATTGCCCTCTTCGATTGCGCCGCCTTTGGCAGTATCAAGCGCATGGGAGACATGCCTTTCTTCCACGTAGAAAGCGTTCATATCGTTCAGCCAGGCGTCTGCCGTTTCCGCCACCACCGGGCAGGACCATTTGTGATCGAGCGCGTCATTCCGCGCCTGCCAGCGGATGATGCCATCATGTACCGCGCCGACGCTGTGCGTGTTCGTAATTCCAATCGGACCCTCCAGCACTCCGCCTTCCTCCACCCACGCCGCGCCGGTCATTTCGCCGTTGCCGTTGAACGAGTGGAATCCCGCAAAAGCCGGGGTGTGGTCCTTCGCCCCGCGCGGGTGGATGACCGTCACCCCGGTCCGGGCGGATGCGCCCTCGATGATGGTCGAATATCCGACCGTGACCCCTTCCACATCCGTGATCGCGTTGTATTTTCCGGGGGTCCCTTCAAAGGGGATTCCCAGCTCTCGTGCTCTTGGTCGTTTCATAGTGACTCCTTGGCGAGTTTGACAAGATTTGCCGCCACATATCTGATCACATCATCGGGGACGCCGTCCACGGCTTTGGATTGGATGCGCGTATCAATCTGGTCGTTGACGTAATCCACAACCACGAACTGTTCGTGGGTGAGGGCGATCTCGGTGGTGAACCAGTCCAATTTGCAGATCGAGGCGATGCGCTTCACGATGTCGCGCAGCGGCGAAAGTTCGTATCGGTTCTCTTCGGAAGGCGTCACCATGGCAAAGACGTGGGTCAGGGGATGCCACCAACAGGGAAAGGTCTCACCGACCGAATAGAAAACGCGGAACCAGGCGGGGCGTTCCTGAATCGTGCGCGGCGTGACGGTGGCTTGCAGGAGATATTTTTGCTCAGGAAATTCCATGCGGGCGCGCAGGATCTGGTCAAAGGAGAATGCGCCGAGGATGACGCCTTCGCCTCCGCCTTCGTTCGACGGCTTGATGACAAAATGCTGCCCGAGCGGGGTCAGATCGAGGTGCGGCAGGGCGGGCTGCTCGAGAAATGGCGGGAGCAAAATCGTGTAGGGCGTGTGAATCCCTGCGCTGATCAATTCAAGGTGCATCGTGGCTTTGTCTTCCGACCATGCCGAAAGTTCGGGTGGATTGATGCGCCGTTTGCCGTATTCCCTTGCCCAATTGTTGATTGGCAGAAAGCGATTATCGCCCTGCGAACGGTCAAGCAAAACGTTGAACGCGCGCTCCCCCTTGTACAGGGCTGTGACCGACTCGAGCAGATTGTCGGGCGTAATTTGCCAAAGGGTCAATCCCTGTTCGAGGCAGGCATTTTCGACAAAACGGACGAAGTCAATATCGTATTCCCAATACCAGGGCAGGCACAAATCATGGCGCATAGGCAAATTATAGCCGAAGGGTATTCATGCCCGGTAAAGACGACGATTTTTTGAAACCCGTCAGGTCTTTACTGGTACAATCACCGCATTCAATTTCGAAAGGAAAATCAAATGACAAAAGATACAGTGCAGGATGGCGTGGTGGTTTCAATGGATTACAAATTGACGGTGGACGGGCAATTGCTCGATTCCTCCGATGAAGCGGGTCCCTTGCAATTCCTGGCGGGTTACGGAAACATCATCCCCGGTCTGGAAAGGGAAATGATGGGCATGAAGATCGGCGACAGCAAGGAAGTCACCGTCCAGCCGGAGGACGGCTACGGCGAGTTCGATGAAGAAGCCTTCATGGAAGTGCCGCGCAGCGAATTTCCCAAGGATATGCAGCTGGAGGAAGGTTTGGAATTGCACGTCACCGACCAGGACGGGAACCATCAAGCCGCCTTTGTTGCCGAGTTCGACGATAAGAGCGTAAAACTCGATTTCAACCACCCGCTTGCGGGCGCGGTCTTGAACTTTTATGTGAAAGTGGTTGCCCTGCGCGAGCCCACCCCCGAAGAGTTGGATCACGGGCACGTCCACGAAGGCGGACATCACCATTAATGTGCAATTCTTTCCCTCTCACCTCTTTCCCATTGGGAGAAGGGTGAGGGGCGTAAGGCGAGTTTCCAGCCTCACACTTTGACGCCTCCCACCATTTCAATGAATCGCTTGAACAAAGCCGTTGTCCCGTTTCTCGGAATCGCAATTCTGGCGTTTTTGTTTGCGTTGTGGGGCGGGCTGATGAGAATGGGATGGCGCCTGCCCGCCATTACACCGTCGCTTGCCATGGCGCACGGTCCGCTGATGATTTCGGGATTTTTGGGGACGCTCATCACCGTGGAACGCGCCGTGGCTTTGAAGCAGCGCTGGATGTTCATCCCAGCCATCCTTGCCGGGCTGGGAAGCCTTTTCACCCTGCTGATCAAAAATTTCTGGCTGGGTCCGGTCTTGCTGACGCTGGCAAGTTTGGGCGGCGCCGCCATTTTGGTCGAGATCACCCGCCGTGAGACGGCTCTGTATACCGTCACCATGCTGTTCGGGGCGGCTGCCTGGTTTGCCGGCAGCGTTTTCTGGCTGGGCGGCTGGCAGATCTTTCAAATCGTCATGTTCTGGCAGGCGTTCCTCGTGCTGACCATTCTCGGGGAGCGGCTGGAATTGAGCCGGGTGCTGCGTCCTTCCGCGGCGGCGGGACGAATCTTCATCGGCATCCTGGTCGTTTATCTTGCCAGCCTGCTGGTGTTTTTATCGGACATGCAGTGGGGCGCGCGGTTGAACGGAGCCAGCCTGCTGGCATTCTCGCTCTGGTCGCTTCGCAACGACATTGCCTGGCGGAATTTACGCCATCCCCTGGCGTTGACGCGCTACATCGCCTGGTGCCTCGCGCTCGGATTCGCATGGATGGGGCTCGGAGGGTTGATCAGCCTGGGGTTGGGCGCGCAGGCTGCGGGTCCGGGATATGATGCGGCGCTTCATGCCGTCTTTGTGGGCTTTGTCATTTCCATGATCTTCGGTCACGCGCCGATCATCTTCCCCGCTGTTTTGGGCGTGCAAATCTCATTCAATCCCTTGTTTTATATCCAATTGATTCTTCTGCACGTTTCGCTGGCGGTGCGGATGCTGGGTTCTCTCGCCAATCTGCATGAGGTTCGGTTGTGGGGCGGGTTGTTGAACGAAGTTGCGATTCTCGTGTTTTTGGGGATGACGGTCCATTCCATCAGGCGTTCTTTGAAGGCGTCTGTTTGACGGGGGCGGCGGTGTGCTGTTTCTTCCACCACCGCATGGTTTGCCGCACGCCGATGGCGAACAGGAGAACACCCAACACCAGCCAGCCGAAGCTGCTCAGAAATTCGTTGACCGCCTCCCATTGACTGCCGAATAAATATCCCAGCCCGCCGTAGCCGAAGATCCACACCGCTTCGCCCAGAACGTCGTACAGAAAGAATTTGTGGAACGGAAAGCGCGTTGTGCCGGAAAGCAGATTGACAGGCAGGGCAATGGCGGTGACGAGGAAGCGGGAGAAGAAGATCGAAAGCGCGCCCCATTTTTTAAACGACCGCTCGGCTTCGAGCCAGCGCGGGGTTCCGCCGAAGCGCTTCAACACGTACCCGCTGGCGTAGTAGCCGAACGAATAACTGATGCTGTCGCCGACGACCACGCTGACGATGCTGATGAGCGCGGTGGTATGCCATGCCAGAATTCCCTGACGGGCAAACGCGCCCGCCGCAATGACCAGCAGTGTGCAGGGCAGCGGGATGCCCAGCCCGCCGATGAAGACCACGATGCCAAGCAGGGGCGCGCCGTAGTTGATGACCTGCGTCAATAAAAAATCGGACATGTCACGGCTGGGGCGCGGTGGGCGGGGCGGGCGCGGACGGAGGCTGGTGCGCGAGGATGGCTGCCTTGACCGCCGCCAGCACGTATCCATCCTCGTTGGGATAATATTCCTCGTTCAATTCCTTCAAACTTTTCTTTTCGTTCCCGTGCGGGGGAATCTGCAGCGCCTCGAAGAGGACTTCGGGCGGTACGCGATAGGCGCGCGAAATGAACGGGATGGTCATCCAGTCTTCGATGGTTTCCACATCGGTGGAAACCTCCGCCGCGAACGGCGGGGGCGGGGGAGCGCTGCGCAGCCGTTTGAGGGCGTGCAGTGTCCGCAGACCGAAGACGAGCATCAACACGCAGCCGAGGACGGTTAATCCGATGACCAGAGCGCGCTGATTGAGTCTGGCTTTTTCCGGCATTTGATTTAATCCTGCCACTCCAGTTCGAAATCGCCCACGAAGACGGTGTCGCCTTCCTGAACGCCCGCTTCGCGCAGGGCATCGTCCACGCCGAGTTTTTGCATCAGGCGCTGGAAGCGGCGCACCGAACCGTGATGCTCCCAATAGGTCATCTTTGCGGCGCGTTCGATGGCAGCGCCGGTGACGCGCCACTTGTCGCCGTCTTCGCGGTGGATGCTGAACTGGTTCGGGTCCACCTCCGGTTTGTAAACGGGCAGGGCTTCCTCTTCCAGCGCTTCGGGCGGGAGTTCCTGGAGTTTTCTGTAGGCGGCGATCAGAACCTCGCGCGTGTTGGCGCGCGCCATTGCAGATGCCGTGAGCAGTTCCACTTTTTTCTTTTTGAAACTGGCTTTGATCTCCGGCAGGCGCTCCTTCACGTCGGGCTGGTCAATTTTGTTGACGACGACGACCTGCGGCTTTTTGCCGAGTTTCGGGTCGAACAACGAAAGTTCCGTGTTGACCTGGCTGAAATCGGCAAGCGGGTCTTCAGACAAGCCATCAATCATGTGGATGAGCACGCGCGTGCGCTGGATGTGCCGCAAAAAGTCGTGACCCAAGCCTGCGCCCTTGTGCGCGCCTTCGATCAGACCGGGGATGTCCGCCAGCACGACGGTGGTTTCATCGTCCAGTTTGGCGACGCCGAGGTTGGGTTCGAGCGTGGTGAACGGATAATCGCCGATCTTCGGCTTGGCGTTGGTCAACGCCGAAAGCAGGGTGGATTTCCCGGCGTTGGGCAAGCCGATGATGCCGATATCCGCGATCAGTTTGAGCTCGAGGCGCAGCATCTTTTCCTCGTGTGGCTCGCCGCGCTCCGCCGTGCGCGGAGCCTGGTTGCGCGAGGTGGCGAAATGCTGGTTGCCGCGCCCGCCGCGCCCGCCCTTGCACACGATCAATTGCTGGCCCGCTTCGGTCAGATCGCCGAGCAAAGCGCCGGTCTCCGCGTCGTAGATCACCGTTCCCGGCGGGACGTGAATGACAAGGTCCCTGCCGTTGCGTCCGGTCATCTGTGAAGCACCGCCATTGACGCCGTTCTCCGCCGCGAAAGACTGTTTGGGGCGAAAATGCGAAAGCGAATTGAGCGTGGGCTTGACCTCAAAGACGACGTCGCCGCCCTTGCCGCCGTCGCCGCCGTCGGGACCGCCGCGCGGCTCGTATTTTTCACGGCGAAAATGCACCATGCCATCGCCGCCTTTTCCCGATTTCACGTGAATATTTACCTGGTCTATGAACATGGGGGTATTATAAACGCTTGCGAATCTGAAAAGGAAACATGGATTTTCCACTTGACTCGCCGTTATCTCGAACGTATGATTGAGTCATGGGGGGTGGTTGTTTTGGCTTTTGAAGGCTATGGTGGGCGTCCACAACGGAAAGGATGGCTGTGAGTTATCGTATTGTGTTTGATCGAAATCCCGTGCCAATGTGGATTCATGACCGGGAAACATTGACCATGATTGACGTGAACATCGGTTTCTTGAAAGGGTTTGGTTATGACCGCGCCGAGTTCCTACAGATGAAGATTGGGGATATTTTTCTGCCGAATGAAATACCGCCTCTCTTTTTGGACTTGAAACCGCTTCAACAACCCAGACCTTTTGCCTCCCGCTGGCGAATTCGCCGCCGCGACGGGCGTTCGATTCCCGTTGACCTCTCCGCGAATCCCATCCGTTATAAACGGCGTCCCTGCCTGGTGGTGGCGGCCATTCCCCTTTCAGGGTCGGAGACGGCGGAACCGAAACCGCCCGGCTCTGCTCTTCCGTTGAGCGCGGATGGTTTTCTCTCCATCATGGACCAGGCTTCCGACGGCATCTTCATCTCGGACTCGCAGGGCAACTACATTGAAGTCAACCCCGCCGGGTGCGGACTCCTCGGTTACACCCGCGAAGAAATTCTGCAACGCTCCATCCGCGACCTGGTGGTGGCAGACCCTGCTGATCCTTTGCGCTTCGACGAACTGCGCAGCGGCAAGACCCTGCTGACCGAACGCCGCCTGCGGCGCAAGGACGGCGGAACCGTGCTGGTGGAGATCAGCGGAAAAATGCTGGAGGACGGGCGGCTGTTGGGAATCGTGCGCGACATCACCGCGCGCAAGCAGGAGGAGGAGAAACTGCGCTACATCTCGCTGATAATGGCGAAACTTTCGAGCGCGGTCATCGTCACCGATGCGCAGCTGCAAATCACCCAATGGAACAAGGCGGCGGAGGACCTGTACGGCTGGCAGGAAGGCGAAGCGCTGGGCCGTCCCATTGACGAAGTCTGTCGGACGGAATTTATGGGAGAAGGCGGCCGGGAGGAAGCCCAAAAGAAACTGCTTGCCGAAAAGAAATGGCGCGGCGAACTCAAACAGCGCCGCCGCGACGGAAGCGAGTTGTGGGTGGACGCCTCGGTGGCGCTGATCGAGGACGAACAGGGGATTTTTATCGGCGGCGTGACCATCAACCACGACATCACCGAAAGAAAAATGGCGGAAGAGGAACTGCGCCGCGCGAAGGAGGCAATCGAAGAAATCAATGAGACTCTCCAGAGCGCCTTCGAGCGCGAACAGATCGCCTCGCGTACCGACAGCCTCACCGGCGTTTTCAACCGTCGTTATTTCTTTGAATTGATCGAATACGAATTTGCTGCGTCCCGGCGCTATCGGCGCCCTTTATCCATTGTCATGTTCGATATTGACCTGTTCAAGCGGATCAACGATACGTATGGGCACCAGGTCGGCGATGAAGTGCTGAGACACGTCGCCAGGGTGGTCCGCAACCAATTGCGCGAGTCCGACGTCCTCTCGCGCTACGGAGGCGATGAATTCGTCCTCCTGCTCCCCAACAGCGACGAGCGTGAGGCGGCGGCTGTCCTTCGGCGCATCCACCGCAAGATCAGGTCGTCCAAATATCTGGTCGAAGGGAAATCGCCGATTGATGTGACCATCAGCGCGGGCATTGCAAGCTGGCAGCCCGGCATGGAATCCCCCACCCAGTTAATTCGTTCGGCGGATGAAGCGTTATATTCCGCCAAAGGCGCAGGGCGAAACCGCATGGCAATTTCCGCTGCCGATGAGCCAGCCGCGTAACGCGGGGCTCATCCTGCATTCCGCGGCTGGCTCAAGGGTCGAAACGTTACTTCACAAATTTCCATGCCGTTGGCAGAACCAGCGCCGCCAGCGCCATTTTGATAAAGTCCCCAACCAGGAACGGCAGCAGCCCCAATTGAAGCGCCTGGTCGAAACTCCCCAGCACCACGGCAAGCCACGCGACGCCGAACGCGTAGATGATGACCGTCCCAATGAGAAACGGCAGCATGGACGTGCGCGCGCTTCGTTCCAACCCGCGTTCTGCCAGCCAGCCCACAGCGTACGCCGCCCCGACGAACCCAGCCAGATAGCCAGCCGTCGCGCCGGTGAGGACGCCCATGCCCGAAGCGCCGCCCGCGAAGAAAGGCAGTCCTGCCGCGCCCTGGGCAATGTACGCGATCATCGCCGCCGCGCCGCGCCTTGACCCAAGCAGTGCGCCCACAAGCAGCACCGCGAACGTCTGCCCGGTGATCGGCACAGGCTGGATTGGAATTTCAATTTGAGCGAACAAAGCCGTCAGCCACGACCCGGCAAGCACGAGGAACAAGTCCCTCAGCCAGGCGGAGGTGTTTGGAAAATAACGAGTGGAAAGGGTGGGTGCCAAAGCAGTCATGGTAAGAATATCCTTTTGGTGAATTTTTTTGTAAAACCCTGAGATGGGGTAAAAGTTTTACCACAAAAAAAGTCGGGCAAACCCGCCGCCCGACTCACATTCTGCCAACGAACTGAAACTGATCACTGACAACTGATCGCTGTATCTACTTCTTCCTCCCAAACTTCTTCATCAACACATCCGTCAACGTAGGCTGACCGATCTCCTGTAATTCGTAGCGAACTCGCTGTGAAGGCTTATTGATCTTGATCACGCGTGAGAGGTCAATCGGCGTGCCGATGACGACCAAATCCACATCCGCCTTGTTGATGGTCTCTTCGAGTTCCTTGGTTTGCTTGTCGCCGTAGCCCATGGCAGGGAGGATGGCGCCCGTGGTCGGGTACTTCTCGAAGGTCTTGGCAATCGAACCGACAGCGAACGGGCGCGGATCAACGATCTCTTTGGCGCCAAAGCGGCGGGCGGCGACGTAACCAGCGCCATAAGCCATTTCACCGTGCGTGAGCGTGGGACCATCTTCCACCACCAGCACGCGTTTGCCGAAGATGGCATCGGGGTCATCCACGAAGAGGGGAGAGGCGCCTTCGATCTGCACCGCGGTCGGGTTCAACTTGCGAAGCGACTCGCGCACTTTGATCACGGCTTCTGCATCGGCGGTATCCACCTTGTTGATGACGAAACAATCCGCCATGCGCACGTTGGTCTCGCCGGGGTAGTAGGTGAACTCATGCCCGGGTCGGTGCGGGTCTCGTTGTTGCCGCCGTCCCACAGAATGATGTCCGCTTCGGCTTCGGCTTGGCGGATGATCTTCTCGTAGTCCACACCGGCATAAATGATCACGCCGTTATCAATGTGCGGCTCGTATTCCTCGCGCTCCTCGATGGTGCAATCAAATTCATCGAGGTCGTCATATGAAGCATAGCGTTGCACTTCCTGCGCGATGAGATTCCCATATGGCATCGGGTGACGGATCGCCGCGACCTTGTAACCCATCTCTTGCAGGATCAAAGACACGCGCCTCGTGGTCTGACTTTTGCCGGATCCCGTCCGAACGGCGCTGATCGACACGACCGGCTTGTTCGACTTGATCTGCGTGTTCTTCGTGCCCATAATGCGGAAGTCGGCGCCCGCGGCGTTGACCATGCTGGCTTTGTGCATCACATACTCGTGCGGCACGTCGCTGTACGAGAAGACGACCTGCTCCACGCCATACTTCTTGATGAGGTCGAGCAGCTCTTCCTCGGCGCGGATGGGGATTCCGCTTGGGTACAGCGACCCAGCCAACTCCTTCGGATAGACGCGCCCTTCAATGTCAGGAATCTGCGTTGCGGTAAAGGCGACCACTTCGTAGTCCTTGTTCCCGCGGAAGAAGGTGTTGAAGTTGTGAAAATCGCGCCCTGCGGCGCCCATGATGAGGGTCTTGATCGGCATAGGAAACTCCTGTGCATGTCACTCTGAGGACGAAGTCCGAAGGGTCTCGGCTTGGATTTGAGACCTCCGTTTTTACCCACAGTGACATTTTCGATAGTTAATGTCTAATCTAAAAGAAATTTCCCCTCCGGTGAAGTAACGTTTAGCCTAAATTTGATATGACAGAAATTTGGTAACTGCTCAGCCAACCTGGGTTCGCGGGGATAAATAGCCCGAAGGGTTTCCATGTACTGAGGCAGGACTTCAGTCCGCCGATTCAGGCATAAAACACAATGCCTGAGTGGTTACGAAATTTGTCCCGTTTTGCGTTTTGGTGCGTTTTCTCCATATGAATTCATTACAAGGCACCCTCGCGAGAGAAAGGAACTGCATGTTAGGATTTGAAGCGGTAAAGACAAAACAAATGATACACGACGAACTTCCCGACCTGATCGCCGCCGCCAAAAGCGACCCCGCCGCGTTCGGCAGGCTGTACGACCGCTATTTGCAGCCTGTCTACCGCTACCTGTACAGCCGCCTCGGTGATGCCCATTCCGCCGAAGATGTCACCTCGCAGACGTTCATCGCGGCGTATGAGGCGCTGCCCAAATACCGCGAGCAGGGTCAGTTCACGGCGTGGTTGTTCCGAATCGCCCGCAGCAAGATGAACGACCACTTTCGCAGGAACAGGTATGAGGTCGAGTTGGAGGCGGCGGAGAGAATGACGGCGGGGGAAGACGCGCTCGGCGCGCTCATCCACGATGAAGAACTGGGCAGGCTCCGCTCCGTCATCAGGAATTTGAATCCCGAAGAGCAGGATCTCATCCGTTTGCGCTATGTGGCGGATTTGTCCTTTGTGGAGATCGCCGACCTGCTCGGCAAGCGCGAAGACGCCGTGAAGAAAACCATGTACCGATTGCTGGCGCGTTTGAAGAGCCAGATGGAGTGAGCATGAACGATTTGAATCCCTCCCCCGATTTTGAAGAGAAGGTGCGCAAGGCGATGCAAACGCCCAATGCGAACCCCGAATTTGCAAAACGATTACGCAGCGAACTGGTGAGGAGACCAGTGAAAATGAAACCTCGATTTACTTTTAAACCCGCATGGGTGATGGCGGTCTTGACGGCGCTTTCAGTATTTACCGTTGGCGCGCCGCGCCTCGCCGCCGCTTTTGGAAGAATCTTTGGCTACGTGCCAGATGTGGGCTTGGTGGACAGCACGAACGATCTGCGCATGCTGGCGCAGCCCGTATCTGAATCACGCGATGGTGTGACGCTGACCATCTCGCATGTATTTGTTTATCCCGACCGAGTGGAATTGAAATATGAAGTCAGCGGCATTGCCCCTGAAAATGACGGCTGGCAATCGGAAGAATCCGCATCCAACCCGACGGCATTTTGCGGCGGCGTAAACCCTGGCGAAACACATAACAAAGCAGGCGACGCCCGCTTGCGCCTGCCCGACGGCAGCATCATCGAACGCGATTACACGGGCAAGTATCCGCAGAATGCGTTTGTGATGCAGCCCGTGTATGACGCCGCGATCCCAACGGACGTGACCGCACTGACCTTCATACTGGACTGCATCCCGCAAGCCCGCCTTGGCGCTGTGCCTGAACATTGGGAGATTTCGTTTGATTTGATCACCGTCCCTGCTGGAACTGTGGTGGGTGAGCCTGTCATCGAAGTGACCCAGCCTGCAACGGAGGAAGCGCCCGCCTCGCCCTCGCCCGAAGTTGTCTCTGCTCCCAATGCGGCGATGACCCTTGAGCGCATCGTCCCCACCGACTCCAACACCGTGCTGTATCTGCGCTTCGACATGGACAATGCCGACCCGTCTCTGATCTCTCTCATGCCGCGCGGCGCCTACATCATTGACTCGCTCGGGCAGAAAATTCCATTACGCGGATCGTTCGTCTGGCAGCCGTTCGAGCATAAAGTGGGCAGCGCCTTCGAGTTTGTGACCGAGTCCAAGCCCGCCGATGGACGCTTGACCATCGTAGTGGAGCAGGTCATCGCCTACTACATGCCGCTCTACACCGACCCGCCGCAGGCAGCCCCCGAAGAGATGACCTTCTCCTTCGATGCAGGCGAAAATCCCCAGCACGGTCAGAAATGGGATCTGAACAAGACCTTTACCATCGCTGGCTTTGACTTCGAGATCGTCTCTGCCCAGGCTGTGACCTTTTCGGATATCGAGACGCCCAACTTCATAGACGGCTCGCAAGGCTACGACCATGGTTATCAATTTGCCGTCGCAGCAGATCCATCCCTGGGCTTGAGCGTGGAGATGGATATTAAGAGAGATGACTGCTGGCTGTATGACGTGAAAAAGATAGAGCCTTCGCCCCTGCTTTACACTCAATTGTGCCGAAATGGATACCCGACAGGAGAGGTGGCTGTCACCATCCGCGAGATGTCCATCACCCTGGAAGAAGATTTGCAGGTGGAGTGGATCCCGTAAGAGAACGAGCAGGTCACGCTTCAAGCGTGACCTGCTTATTTGTCCTTCTCACAGGCGCGGTCAAACAATGCACCGCCCCATACCCGTTGACCAGTTTGTTCAACTCCGCGCTTATCACGCGGAAGCCGCGCCGTTCCAACTCCTTGATGACGCGGGTGTTCGTGGAGAGCGCCACGATGACGGTTTTGTTTCCCAAATTGAGCAGGTTGGTGGCGAAGTTCTTCTGTTCGTCTTCATCCACTTCCAGAATTTCGATCCCCTTTGAAGTTAGAAACTCACGGAAACCGCCCAGTTCCTCGATCACAAAACTGTCCGAGTTGCGCGAAATGCGGATGACCTCGCGCTGGTCGAGTTCATGCCCATACGCCATGACCAGATTCGGCGCAAGCGGAATCCAGAACATGTCCAGGTGCATGATGCGCATGTGCTCCTCGGTCGGCGCACCGTACAACGCCGCTTCCTCCGCATGGCGTTTGTTGACTGCCGCCACGATTTGAATCCCCTGCCGCTCCATCTCCGTGCCAATCTTCTTGCAGAGATTTTTCACCGCGCTGAAGGTCGTCCGCGCACCGACGCCGATGTAACAGGTGTCGCCGAGCAGGGCAACATCGCCGCCTTCGAGGGTTCCGTGATCTATCTCGACAAAGCCGTTGGCGTAGCCCAGTTCCAGCAATGCTTTTTTGAAAATCTCCACTTCGGGTTTGCGAATTCCCCACTTCAATACCGAAAGCACAATCCTGTCCGCCAATGCCTGCGACTGATCCCTGCCGTAAAAGATGTTTGCCAGCGGCAGGTCGTGGCTGAGGCTGAGTAAATGATTCAGTCGAAGCGCGCCAGCCTCCCCGTAGGCTTGAACATCTTCGTCCAGAATGATTTTGATGTCCTGCTTGATCTGCTCGTAAACTTCGTCAATGTCCCCGTGAATCCCTTCGTGCGAAAAATCGCGGATTTTATGTTCGCGGAACGTCTCGTAGTATTCGCCCGCGCGCTGCAACAGGGCGCGCTCCAACTCGTGAATGTCCTTCGGCTCGTCGGGCAGTTCCGTTTTGACCAGCGATTTTGCCAGCACATCCCTGGCGCGCGTGAATCTTGTTCCCTCCGCCTCGATCAAATCCTGCATGTGGCGGAACTCCCTGCGCGCTTCCAGCACTTCGTAATAACTGAAAAACAGGCTTTTGGACTTGGGCAGCAATTGCCCGAGCAATGCCTCGATGCCTGGCTCGCCCCAAACCAAAACCTCCTCCAGCGGATGTGTCTCGTCGAATAAATGCGGCTTCATATTTACGGATAAAAAAAACAGACCAAACACCAAAAGCATTCGGTCTGTTTTCCTGTCTACTTGTCTACCTGCCTGCCTCTACATCATGTCGGGCGCTTGAATACCGAGCAAACGCAGCGCATTGGCAATGACCTGCTTTGCCGCCGCCACCAACCGCAGACGGGCGTTCTTCACAGTTTCATCCTCCGCCTGCAAAACGGGAACGGCATGATAGAACGAATGGAAGGCATTCGCCAGGTCGTAGGCGTAGGTCGCCATCACCAGCGGACGATACTCTTCTGCCGCCTGCTGCACCTTCTGCGGAAATTGCGAGATCAGGTCAATTAACTCAACCTCGTGTTTGGTCAATTCATAGTCAAAGGTCGCAGGTCGAAGGTCAGACCTTTGACCCTTCGATGAACCCAGGGCAGGCTCTTCGACTTTCGACTTTTTCAGAATCGAGTTCGCCCGCACATGCGCGTTTTGGATATACGGTCCCGTGCGCCCGTCGAAGGAGAGCGCTTCATCAATGTTGAACACAATGTCCTTGTTGTTATCCACCGAGAGCATGGAATAGACCAGCGCGCCCAAGCCGATCTGCGCCGCGATTTTCTCGCGTTCCTCGGCGGGGATGTCCACGCTCTTTTCGGCTTCCACGGAAAGCACGCGCTTCACGGCTTCATCCGCCACTTCCTTGAACAGCGCCACCCGTCCCTTGCGCGAAGACATTGCGCCTTCGGGCAGGCTCACGAAGCCGTAGCCGAGGTGGTAACACTTTTCCGCTTGCGGAAAACCCCACAACTTCAAAATCGCAAACGCCTGCTGCAAATGCAGGGACTGGCGCACATCCACTACATAGATCGAGCGGTCCACGTGATATTTCTCGAATTTTACCTTTGCCAGCGCCAGGTCCTTGGTCAGGTACAGGGTTGTGCCGTCCGAGCGCAGGATGACATTCGTGCGGTACTTTTCCTTGGTCAAGCCGAGTTTCTCGTCAATCTTCACGATCACCGCGCCGCCCTGCGGGCGTTCATCGTCGGCGATGCCTTTGGCGATCAACTCTTCCACAATCGCCTTCGAGGGCTCATCCACTTCGCTTTCGTAGAACCACACGTCAATTTTGACATCAAGCATCCGCAGGATCTCGCGTAATTCCTCCAAACTCCATTCGCGGGTCGTACGCCACAACTCCCGCACGTACGGATCGCCCGCATCCCACTTGCGGTACATCTCGCGCCGTTCGGTTTCATACGCCTCGCGCTGCGCGGTCTCTTCGGGCGTTTCGTTTTCCTTTTTTTCCAGCAGTTGATTGGCTTCGACGTATAACTTCAACAGCCATTGCCCGCGCTCGTGCACGTCCGCAGGTTCCTGACCTTTGTAAAACTTGTCGTACATCCACATCACGGTGACGACGCCCAAGCCCAGGTCGCCTGGGTACGAGGCGCGGATGGTTTTGTAGCCCGCGAACTCCACCAGTCTCGCCAGCGCTTCGCCCAAGATCGTGTTGCGCGCATGTCCAATATGGAAGGAGTGATGCGTATTCGGTTGGGCATACTCCACCATCACCGTTTCGGATTTTGGTTCGCCCCTCCCGAAATCCGCGCCAGCCGCCAGCGTTTCTTCCACTACGCGCTGGGCATATTCGGATGTTTTGAAATAGATGTTGAGATAGCCCTTGACCGCCTCGATGTGACTGATCCCCTCCACGCTTCCCAACTGACCCTTGACCTGCTCGGCGATTTCCTGAGCCTTTTGCGGCACTGGAAGTTTTTCCCCTTTGCCGCGCTTCACCTCGTTGGCGGCGGTCTGGAAAAACGACGTGGCAAAACCCCACTCGCCCGAGAAGGGGATGGACTGCCATTTCAACTCCGCCAGCGCGATGTCGTTGGCTTGGCAGTATTCTTTTATCTTTTCTTCGATAAGTCGCTGTTCTTTATGAAACATTTTCTTTGGATTATATCAGCGTAATTGTTTGAAAGCGGTTGGAGGGGTTTTGATCCGTTGGATGATTCTATCGGCGCATTCTTCGATGCTCAATACGGATGTATCCAACTCAAGATCGTATTTTGTGTATTTGTGGATCACATCATACTGCAACCTTGCCTGACCCAGCGTACGGTCTTTGCGGTCTTTCTCGCGCTGTTCCAGCACTTCGAGCGGACATTGCAGACCGATGAGAAAGGCGTTCATGCCGCCGAACAATTCGGCGCATTCGTCCACCCAGGATTTTTCCACGAACACGTGGTCGGCGAGGATGTTATTTCCGCGCGAAGCGGCGGCGGCAATGGCGTGGTGCATGCCCGAGAACAGCGACCAGCCCACCGGTCCGGCTTGAAGCGCTTTTCCCAAAACCTCATCCCAAAGCGGACGGTCAAGATAGCGGCTGGGCAGCATCCAGATGAACTTGTCAACGCTCATATCCAGATAAGGTTCGGGCAGGTTCTTCTGCAAGAGTTTGAGCAGAGAGGTCTTGCCGGACGACAATGTGCCGTTGATGAAAATGATCGTGGGCATGCAACAAAAACGGGAGTCTTGCGACTCCCGCTCTGCTTGAAAGAGAAGGTTAACTGCTCTTTGCGGTCAAGGCTGCCAGGCGCTTCATCAGGCGGCTCTTGCGGCGCGCAACGTTATTCTTGTGAATAACGCCCTTTTCAGCCGCCTTGTCCAGCGCGCTGATGGCGTTCATGATCGCCTCTTTGGTTTCAGGCGTGCCGGCGGCAAGGGCTTTGCGCGCGTTGTTATCGGCAGTGCGGGCGGCGCCGCGAATGTTGCGGTTGCGCAGGCGGCGCTTCTCGTTCTGCCGATTGCGTTTGATCTGGGATTGAATGTTAGCCAAGGTCGTCCTCCAAAATTTCTACTTTCTGATAACGGCTGGTTATTTTACATGATGGGTGGGCATTTGTCCAGCAAAATGAAAAAGAAATCCGCGGGTAATTTTGCCCGCGGATTCGGCGTTACGGGGTGCCGGTTGCCGTGGGCGCGGCATTGATGGGCGTAAGTGTGGCGGTGGGCAGGAAGGTTCCCGGACCCGGCGTGATGGGCGTACTGGTGGGCGGACGGGTCGGTGTGGGTGTGACCATGTTCACCGGGATGCGCAGCAACTGCCCGACGAACAGTTCGTTCGGGTTGTCAAGTTCATTTTCTTCCATGATGTCTTCGATGGTGCTGTTGAATCTATCGGCGATGACCGCCAGCGAGTCGCCAGCCTGGACAATGTAATCCACCAGCGTGCCCCTGGGCAGGTTGGGCGGAATGGGCGTGGCGGTGGGCAGCGGCATGCCGGGGTAGGGCAGGAGGATGACCTGACCGGGGATGATGACTCGCGTGGTTGGGTCAATGCCGACGCCGGTTTCCGGGTTGTATGGGTTCAACAAAAGAATCAAAGCCACTCCATCGTCGCCGAGGTTGAAGCGCTCGACCAGAAGGGCAAGGTAGTCGCCATCCTGCACGGTGTAGGTGAACGGCGCAGAGAAGGTTGGCGTAAAGGTGATGGTGGCTGTGGGCGTTTCAGTAGGGGTGAGCGTGGGTGTGTTGGTGCTGGTCGGCGTGAACGTGATCGTGGGGGTGGGGGTTTCGGTGGCGATCAGGGAGTTCAACGGCCTGCCGGGTTGGAAGAGCCAATAGATCAGCACGCCAAGCCCTGCCACCACGAAAACGCCTGCGAGAATCACAAAAACGTTGGGCGCGTTTCGCCTGCGTCTGCGGAATGAGCCCAGCGAACCGGAAGGCGATGACAAAGGAGGTAAGTTAGACATTGAATCCTTTCCTTTTGCACTGCGCTTTTCTTTTCGATTTCCAGCCAAAGGCAATGCAAAATAATTCTACCTGAAAAAAAGGAAATGCGTGGGGGTGAGGAAGTGCGCAAGTATACGTATACAAGTACACAGGTATACAGGTATACAGGTACACAAGGTGTTCCAGATCTGTCTACCTGTTTACTTGTTTACCTGTCTACCTGTCCCTACCTGTCTACCGCCTTCGTATCCCCCTCTTTACTTCCCCACGTGTTCTTTCAAGTATCTCCCCGTGTACGAGCCTTTGACCTTCATCACCTGTTCGGGCGTGCCTTCGGCGATCAGTTCGCCGCCTCGGTCGCCGCCTTCAGGACCGAGGTCAATCAACCAGTCTGCCACCTTGATGATGTCGAGGTTGTGTTCGATGATGAGGACGGAGTTCCCCGAGTCCACCAGCCGCTGTAAAACTTCGATCAGCTTGTGCACGTCCGCCGCGTGCAGACCGACGGAGGGTTCATCCAGCACGTAAAGGGTGCGCCCGGTGGCGCGGCGCGAAAGTTCCTTCGAGAGTTTCACGCGCTGCGCTTCGCCGCCGGAGAGCGTCGTGGCAGGCTGACCAACGCGGATGTAACCAAGCCCGACCTCCTGCAAGAGTTTCAACTTGTTCAGCATCGGCGGATAATTCTTGAATTCCTCCAACGCATGGTCAACGGTCATATCCAGCACGTCGGCAATCGAATATTTGTCGCGGAACATCACCTGCAGGGTCTCGCGGTTGAAGCGCTTGCCATGACATACGTCGCACGGCACGTACACATCGGGCAGGAACTGCATTTCGATGCGCAGTTCGCCCTGTCCCTGGCAGGCTTCGCAGCGCCCGCCATGCACGTTGAACGAGAACCGCCCCGGCTTGTAACCGCGCACTTTGCTTTCGGGCAGTTCGGCAAACAGTTTGCGGATCTCGTCGAACAGTCCCGTGTAGGTACCGGGATTCGAACGCGGCGTACGCCCGATGGGCGACTGGTCAATGTTGATGATCTTGTCGAGATGCTCCACGCCTTCGATATGTTCGTGCGCCCCCGCCTGCGTGCGTGCGCCCATCAGTTCCGCTGCGAGCGCGTTGTACAAAATATCGCTCATCAGCGTAGACTTGCCCGAACCGGAGACGCCCGTGATGCAGACCAGTTTCCCAAGCGGGATTTGGACGTCAATTTTCTTGAGGTTGTTCGCGGATGCGCCGACGATCCTGAGACTCTTCCCGTTGCCCTCGCGCCTCTTTTTCGGGACCGGGACCTGCCTGCGCCCCGAGAGGTAGAGTCCTGTCAGCGACTTTGGGTGCGCCAAAATCTGCTTCGGCGTGCCTTCTGCGATGACCTGGCCGCCGTGTTCGCCCGCCGCAGGACCAAGGTCAATCACCCAGTCTGATTCGCGGATGGTCTCGTCATCATGTTCCACCACCAGCACCGTGTTGCCGAGGTCACGCAAGCCTTTGAGCGTTTCCAGCAGGCGCGAGTTATCACGCGGATGCAAACCGATGGAAGGCTCATCCAACACGTAGAGAACGCCCACCAAACGCGAACCAACCTGGGTGGCAAGCCGGATGCGCTGCGCCTCCCCGCCGGAGAGCGTCACGGCGGAGCGATTCAAGGTAAGGTAATCCAAACCGACATTGACAAGAAACGTCAGCCGCTCGTGGATTTCTTTTAGCACGCGTTCGGCAATCGCCTTCTGCTTGGAGGTAAGCGGCGAATTCCTGCCCATCAGTTTCTTCACCCAATCCAGCGTTTGCAGCACGGGCCAGGAGTTGGCTTCCACGATGTTCACGCCGTCCACGGTCACTGCCAGCGCGGCGGGATTCAGCCGCTTGCCCTGGCAGGATGGGCAGGGACGGTCGGACATGAACTCCGAAATTTTTTCGCGGATGTATTCGGAGTTGGTCTCGCGGTAACGGCGTTCGAGGTTGGTGATGACGCCCTCGAACGCGCGCGAAAACTTGAATTCATTTCCACTTGCGCTCTGGTACGTCATCTGGATCTGTTTGTCGCCGGTTCCGTACAAAATGATTCTCACCTGTTCCTTCGATAATTCGCGCACAGGTTTATCGAGGTCAATTTTGTACGCCCGCGCCGCATTGACCAGGCTTTGCCAGTAGTACCCGCCTTCCTCTTTAGGTCCGCTCCACTCCATGCTGTCAATCGCTCCCTCGTTCAGGGACAGGTCCGGGTCCGGGATGATGCGCTCGGGATCAATTTCCAGTTTCGAGCCGAGTCCCTGACAATCCGGGCAGGCGCCCTGCGGCGTGTTGAAGGAAAACGTGCGCGGCTCCACTTCGGGGACGGTCGAGCCGTGTTCGGGGCAGGCGAGGTGCTCGGAGAATTGAAGATCGAAAGTCGAAGGTCGAAGGTCGCTTGACTTTTGACTTTCGACCTTCGACACAGTCACATACCCTTCCCCAAACTTGAGCGCCGTTTCAACGGAGTCTGTGAGGCGGGAGCGTGCGGCTTTTCGGTCCTCCTTGTCGCCCTCGTGCGAAATGACCAGGCGGTCCACCACGGCTTCGATGGTGTGCTGTTTGTAGCGGTCGAGTTCGATCTCGTCATCGAGTGAGTGGACGGTTCCGTCCACGCGGGCGCGGGTGAAGCCCGCCTTGCGGATTTCCTCGAAGACGGCTTGATACGTGCCTTTGCGTCCGCGCACGAGCGGAGAGAGGATGAGGATGCGCGTACCTTCGGGCAGTTTTTCGATATGATCCACGATCTCCTGCGCCGACTGCCGCGCCACTTCGCGTCCGCACACGGGACAGTGAGGAATGCCCGCGCGCGCAAACAGCAAACGCATGTAGTCGTAGATTTCGGTCACGGTGCCGACGGTGGAGCGCGGATTGTGGCTGGTGGATTTCTGGTCAATCGAAACGGCGGGGGAAAGTCCCTCGATGTAATCCACATCGGGCTTGTCCATCTGCCCGATGAACTGACGCGCATACGCCGAGAGCGACTCGACATACCGCCTCTGACCTTCGGCGAAGATGGTGTCGAACGCCAGCGACGACTTGCCCGACCCCGACAAGCCGGTGATGACCACAAACTTATCGCGCGGAATTTCCACGGTGATGTTTTTCAAATTGTGGACGCGCGCGCCCACAACGCGGATTTGATTGGATGACATGAGTTAACCTTTTCTAGGAAAAGCAAAACAATTATAGCACAAGTGTTCTGATTATCCAACTTGGCTGCAAGCCAACTTATAATTATACCCAAGCGGGAAGCGCGATTTTGCCGATGTTATAATTTTTCCAATGAGTTCTTCGTTTCGAGAGAGAACGCCTGCCTCTTCCAAATCATCCATTCCCACCAATCTGCCGCGTTCCCTGACTCGTTTGATCGGCCGCGACCGCGAGTTCAAAAGCGTGCGCGCCCTTCTTTTGCGCGACGATGTTTCCCTGGTGACGATCACCGGCTGGGGCGGCGTGGGGAAGACCGCGCTTGCCTTGCAGGCAGCCTCGTCCCTGCTCGAAGAATTTCCGCACGGCGTTTTCTTTATCAACCTCGCGCCCCTTACAAAAAGCGAGTTAATCCCAATCGAGATCGCGCATACGCTGAAGATCAAACGTTCCACCGGCAGCGACGTCGTCGGAAACCTGCGTGAATTCCTTGCAGGTCAGCGCATGCTGCTGGTCCTGGATAACTTCGAACACCTGATGCAGGCGGCGTCGTTCGTGAGCGACCTGCTCTCCGCCTGTGCATCGCTCAAGTTACTCGTCACCAGCCGCGAACCCCTGCGCCTGCGCGCCGAACAATCCTTTCTAGTGCGCCCCTTGGAAACGGAGCACGCCATCGAATTATTTACGCGCCGGGCGCAGTCGGTGAACCCCCAGTACAACCCTTCGGAAAACAACCACGAGACGGTGGCGGAATTATGCCGCCGGCTCGATGGGCTGCCGTTGACGATTGAACTTGCGGCATTGCGGACCCGCCTCTTCACGCCGGATGCCCTGCTTGCCCGCCTCAAACCGGACCTGCAGCCTGTTTCTCGAATCCTGAACCTGCTCTCCGTTGGGGCAAGAGACCTGCCCGAGCGCCAGCAGTCCCTGCGGAAAACCATCGAGTGGAGTTACAGCCTGCTCGACGCCGAAGAGCAGAAAACGCTCCGCGCGGCGTCGGTCTTTCCGGCGGGGTTCACGATTCGGACGCTTGCCGCGATCATGGAAAGCGATGAGGAAATCGTTCTTCAGGGCGTGTCTTCGCTGGTGGATAAGAACCTGGTCAAACCGGCAACGGAGAGGCTGGACGAGGAGCGGTTCATCCTGCTCGAAGCGATTCGGGAATATGCGTGGGATGAAATCACCCGCCTGGGCGAAGTGGAACGTTTGAGGACATCCTACATTGCAGTCTATCTTTCGTTGTCGGAAAGGGCGGGGAGGGAATTACAAAGTGACAGCCAGGAACATTGGCTCACCGCCTTCGATGAAGAATTCATCAATATCAATCTCGCCTTGGAAATGTGCCTGACCTCGCTGCAGGGTTCCGAGCGATGGAAAAACGGCTTTCGCATCCTGAACAATTTCCATAATTATTTCATGCTGCATGGTCAATTCCACTATGCGGCGGAACACATTGCAAAAGCCAGGACCTCCATTGAAGAATACGAAAAGAAGGAACACGCAGGCGGCGGGGAAATTTTGCGATTAAAGGCGAACATCTACAGCCTGACCGGCAGCCTGGCGTGGGCGATGGGCAATTACCGCGACGGCGCGGACTGGCACCAGGGCGCGTATCAGATTTATGAATCCCTAGGAGATGAGCGCGGCATGGCGGACGCATTAAACAATTGGGCGGTTAACCTGGCTTTGATGGGTGAATATCAGGCAGCGCTGGAAAGGCACGATAAAGGCTTGACCCTCAATCGGAAAATCGGGGATCGGTGGGGGGAGGCGAGGCAGTTGAACAACCTCGGTGATGTGCTGCGCATCCAGGGCAGGGATGAAGAGGCGCTGTCAAAATTCGAGGAAGGTCTGGCAATCGCCAAAGAAATCAAGGACGGTTATTTCATCTCCTCGTTTTTATGCAACATTGCGCATCTGAAGATCCATATCGGGGATTACAAGGCGGCGATCTCTTTGCTGGAATCCGACCTGGTTTCCTCCCAGCGTACCGAAACCCCCTATTTGCGCGCCTGGTCGCTGGTGATTCTGGCAAGGGCATATCTCAAACTGGGCGGCATTGAATCCGCGACCCGGGCGATTCTTGAGGGAATTGGCGCGTTGAACAGCGTGACGGAAGTTGCATTGAAAATCGAATACCTAGACGCCGCCGTTCTCGCGCTGGCGCAAGCGGGAAAAACAAACGCGGCGGTTCGATTGACCGCCTGTGTTGCGAAGGTTCGCGCCGAACTGAATATTCCAGAATATTTGCCGGACGCGGCGGATCTCCGGGAACTGGTTCAACACCTGCGTGAAACCCTGCCCGCCGATGAATACACCGCAGCAGAGCGAAAAGGAAGGGAGTTGACCATCGAATCTGCGTTTGCGTTTTTCGTCGAGGAGTTGAACCAGCCGGTCCCCGCTATCCTCGAATCCGAAGCGGAGCAATTGCTGACCGCCCGCGAACGCGAAGTGTTGGCCCTGCTTTCGCGCGGCATGACGAACGAAGAGATTTCAAAGGAACTCGTGGTCGTGGTCAAGACCGTGGAAAAACACGTCGCCAACATCCTCATGAAACTCGGTTTAAAGAACCGCACCGAAGCGGCGGCGTGGTTTATTGAAAACGCAAACCCGCATCAGAATCCCTGACGCGGGTTGACCTACCTTGCCTGTGACGAGAACCTGATCAAGCGCTTAAATCCCCAGACTGCACAATTGACCCTTTCGGCGTTTGGAGGTTACTCGTCGCCTACGCCTCCTCGATTGGGCGGAAGCTGACTTCCGCCCGGATATTTGTCATCGGAACTTTCTGATTTGGGCAGGTCTGGATCATTGTTATTTGACATTTGCGCGGATTTACTGTTTTCTTCCTTGTTCAGGAGGATGTGTTCCTTGGTCTGCCGCATGACGCTGCTCTGCCGCGCCGCCGCGTCGCGCACTTTTTGTATCGCGGGTAAAAGCACGATGCCGATCACAATGCCCAAACCAAGCCCAGGCAGCCACGCGGAAGGCGGCGCGGTGGTTGAGGCGGGGTCTGGAACATTGCAGTGATAGATATGCGCGCCGGAGGCGTGATCCAGTTCATAGCCGGAGCCTCCGTCCATCAAACAGGATAAGGCGGAGATCCAGCAAGTCCAATATCCGCATTCTTCATCCCAGGAACCTTCGGTGCTTCCATCGTCCGCGGGGGCGGCGGCAATGTCGGGAGATTCGGTCGGCGCTGCACGCTCGGGCAATTCACAGGTTGCAACGGTCCAGTCTTTGCCCGAGTCAACTTCATCATAGAGACCGCCGTCCGCATCGCATTGTGCGAAAAAGTCCGATATACATTTCTCGTACCCATCGCCGAAATGACAGACGCCCGCGTACTTGTATTCTGTGGGGTTGTCGCCCGAATCGGCGGGGCTGGCAAGCGGCAATCCGATATCGGGGAGTTCCTCATGCGGGATGCAGTAGAAATCGTATTGGGTTCCGCCTCCGGCATACAAGTCAACTTTTATGACCAATAGTCCGTCTTCGCATTGGAATTGTTCGCGGCACTCGGCAAGGTTCTCGCTGGTACAGCTGCCCAGGTAATCATCTTCCGGGAAGGCGAAAGGAAGGGGTGTTGGCTCGACCTCCAGGAAGACATCCTTTGTGCAGGAAACCTGTGCGGAGTTTTCGCCGGTGACGGTGGTGGTTGCCTTACCTCCGGCTTTTATACACATCAACACATATTTTCCGACACAACTTGCCACACCTTCGGCGCTGCCGCCGCAGCCGATTTCCTTTGCTTCCGATGAATGGTTGTCTCCGGATGATACAGGAAGGGGTGTAGGTTCAAGAACGAGCCCGTATGTGCAGGAAACCGTGGTTCCTCCATCCGGTTCAGTGTTGCCTATGGATACGGTTCCTCCGGTACCGTTACAAGCGTTTTCAAGCGCCGCGATGCAATTTGCAAACGAAAAGGGTTTATCCGGGGGTGAGGGATAACACTTTCCGCTCCAATCCTGCTTTTCTTCTTTGGAAGTCGAAGGCGTGGCGTTGTTCACAATAACCGGCGGGTTTCCGCCGCCGGCGCTGGAGTCTTCTTCATCCTCGCCGCCGTTATTGCCTGAGCCGCCGCTGTCTTGCGTGGGCGGACAAGGGATGACCGCCCCGGTCGCGTCATAGCATACATTGGGGTCCTGCGCAGAAACGTCCGCATTCATGGACGCTGGCGTGGCAATTGCGAACAGCAGCGCCAGCAAAAGGGAAACAATAAAAAATGGTTTTTTCATGACTCTCTCCTTTGCGTTGGTTGAAATCTTTGTGTCGTTATTTTCGCGGAAGAGGTCTGATTTGTCGGTAGGGTTAACCCTACTTTTGCCCCCGCCGGGCATGGGATATTGGTCATGTTATACTCCAAGCAACTTCTAAAACCCGGCGGTGTTATTTACAGCAAATCCTGCCGGTAAGGTTTGTCACTTGTCGGAACTGGAATACAACGAAGAGGAAATTCTTGCGCGTGCTTCCCAGGGCGACCGGGATGCCTTTGGGCGTCTCTACGAGCATTACGTGGAACGCATCTTCAACTATGTATACTATCGCACCGGGAATTCGCACGACGCCGAAGACCTGACGGCGCGCGTCTTCCAGCGGGCGATGAACCACATCGTAAACTATACCGACCGCGGCGTACCGTTTTCCGCCTGGCTCTACCGCATCGCCCACAACCTGGTGGCGAACTGGCACCGCGACCGCAGCCGCAAACAGGAAATCCCGCTCGACGACCTGCCCATCCTGCCCGCCAAAGGCGACCACCCCGAAAGGAACCTGGTCCGCTCGCAGGAGCAGGAGGCGTTATTGAAGATGATTCGCAAACTTCCGCCCGAAAGGCAGAACCTGCTTATCCTCAAGTTCGTGGAGAACATGTCCAACGCCGAGATCGGCAAAATCATGGGACGAAGCGAAGGAGCCGTAAAGAGCCTCTATCACCGCACCCTGCTGGCTCTGCGCGACCAACTGGAAGACCAAAACCTTATGATCGAAGGAGAGTAAACCATGTTGCGTATTGTGACCGACGGCGCCGCCGACATCCTCCCCGAATGGGCAAGGGAATACGGCATTGATATGATCCCCGTGAACATCCTCTTCGGGGAAAAGTCCTACCTGCAGGGCGTGGAACTGGATAACGAAGGCTTTTACAAACTGGTGGATGAAAGCAAACGCATCCCCAAGACCTCCCAGCCGTCGCCGCACCAGTTTGTGGAGTTCTACCGCAAGGTCGCGCAGAAAGGCGATACCATCCTCTCCATTCACATCACCGCCAAACTCTCCGGCACCTACGCCTCGGCGGTCTCCGCCGCGGAAGAGTTGAAGGGTGAATTCAACGTCGTTCCCGTTGACTCTGCCGTCGGCTCGCTTGGCATCGGGTTGATGTGCCGCGAAGCCCGCAAAATGGAACGCGCCGGAAAAAGCGTGGATGAGATCGTGAAATACATCGAGGAAATAAAATCCAAGGTCCTCGTCATCCTCACGCTCGATACGCTGGAATACGCCAAGATGTCCGGGCGGGTGGGAGCCATGCAGGCAGCGCTCGCCTCGCTCCTGAACGTCAAGCCCATCGCCGTCCTGCGGGACGGTGTGCTGAACATGGCGGAGAAAGTCCGCACCCGCAAAGCCGCGCTGGAGCGCGTCATTGCCATGGCGAAGGAGGAATACAGCGACAAGCCCGTCTATCTTGCCGTGGTCCATGCGCGCGACTTGAAATCGGGTCAGGCATTGCTCGAAGACGCCAAAAAACACTTCAACCACAAGGAAACCCTGATCAGCGAACTTTCCATCTCCATTGCGGCAAACCTGGGACCCGGCACGGTTGGACTGATCTTATATCCAGCCTCGTAAGAATTTTATTCACTCACCTTACGCAGCACCGCGAGATTCATCTCGCCTTTGCAGAGCAATATGAATGTTGCAGTACGAGCAAACTGCGTACCATGAGTTATTCAAAGGGAAAAGAATGACCAAACGCAAGACAAACCAGACTCAAGAAGAAGATTTGGATGTCCTTGAAGCGCATCTTGCCGGGACCTTGAAGCGGGTGACTCCTTCGAGCGACCTGGTGCAGCGCCTGCGCGGACGACTCCAAATGCCCACCCGCCGGGAGATTTCCCTGCGCCTCACCGACTGGCGCAGATTGTTCCTGATCTTTGGCGGTGTCATATCCGGGATGATTGCGTTGGTAACGATTGCGCGGGTGTTCTATTATCTGGCGGGGCGCAGGAACGCGGCTTGATCATCAAGAAAGACCCGAAGGGTTTCTTTGTACATTTCCAAATTATTCTGACAATGGAGTACTGTACCGCAGGATTTATCTTGCGCCGCCCAGCGCAAGACGAATCTTGCGGTACTGAAACAGCGGCTTTCGTATTGTCGGATTAATTTGTTGATCTGCAATAAAACCTTTCGGGTCTAATTCTTTAATAACCACTCACACAAGGACCTGGCTTCGGCAATCAGGTCGGCTTCGACGGGGAGTTTGAACTCTTCGGTGACGCGCAAAGTCAAATGGCTGGCGGCCCGCTTCAAGTCCGGGGGAAGAAGCGTATCCTCCTTGAGCAGGGTCAGCAAATCGTAGGCGCTCGCGCTGGGGGAGTCCATCCCATGCCGGTCGAGATAATCCCGTATGGCAATGCCTGCCGCGCGCCGGGCGCACACCCGCGCCTGACCTTCGCTGCCTTTCTCCCTTGCCTGCTGCGCCTTTTCGAATTCTCGTTCGATTTCAACACGGGGATTGTTCATGGCAGGGATTATAATTCGCAAAAATTTCAGGAGGCTGTGATGAAGTCCGGGTTGTTTCGCTTGTTGGCGTTGATCGTTGTTTTGAGTCTGGCGCTCTCCGCCTGCGGCGGGGTGGAGCCGGTCGGCTCGGAAACCGAAGAACCTGCATCCACCGGGGCTCCCGCCGCGGCGGAGGACGAGCCCGTTCAGGTGAAGGGGACCTACACCATAACGAACGATTTTGTTTTTACCTACTATGTCGAGAACGCAGTGGCATTGCTGGATATGCACGGCTTTGTCATCCGCGATGAAGAATGGGAACTGCCGGTTGATTCGCAGGTGCTGGGCTATATGACCTACGATGCGGAAAAACTTGGCGGCGAATTCGACTTGAATCTTCCCGCCCTGCCGGAGGGCGAATTCAACGATGTGGATAACGACGGGCAGGAGGAGCAGGGCGTGCAAATCTTCGCCGTGGGGTATTCGCCCAATTTGTACGGCGGACCGTTCTCGGCGGGCGATGACCGCTCCAGGGGCTGGCCCTCGTATCTTGCCAGCGTAAAGACCGATACCGAAAACAACGATGAAGTGATCGGCGGAAAACTCATCATCTGGTCGCCGGATGCGGGGCAGGAATTCCCCACCGGGTTTGGGAGCGACGGGCTTCTCTTCACCTCCGACGACCCAGTGGGACCGATCGCCGCAGGATACACCATCGTGGACCTGGACACCGACCCCTTCACGTTCACCAAAACGCCGACCGCCGAGATGACTTTATACGAGCCGGCCGATGTGGCGGTGAAGGATTATTCCGAACTTTCCTACACGGAAGCGTTCGACAAGATGTTCGAGGTCGTCCGAAAGGAGTATGCCTTCAACGGCATCGAAGGCAAACAACCAGACTGGGACGCGCTCTATGACGAATTGAAACCGCGCGTGGAACAGGCTGAAAAGGACAGGGACCCGAACGCTTATTATCTTGCCCTGCGCGATTTCACATGGGCGTTCAAGGATGGTCACGTCGGCATGGATGGCGGCGATTACGCCAACCAGGACTTCGCCCAAGCCACCGAGGGTGGATACGGTTTTGCCATCCGTGAATTGGATGATGGGCGTGTGGTGGTGATCTATGTGCTGGAGGGCGGACCCGCCGCGCAGGCGGGCATGCAGGTCGGCGCGGAGGTTACAAAGTTCAACGGCGAGCCGGTCGCGGATGCCATCGGCAAGGCGCGCACGTACGTGATCCAGTCGTCCGATTTTGCGATTCGTTACCAGCAGGCGCGTTATCTCTTGAGGACTACGCCGGGAGATACCGCCGAGGTAACGTTCATCAACCCTGGCGGCTCCGAACAGACAGCCACCCTGACGGCGGTTGCAGAACGCGAGTCCTTCGGACGCACCTCGATCTATTTCGGCGTGGACCTCGATTCGCTCCTGCCAGTGGATTCCGAGATCATCACGCAGGGAAACTCGCAGGTGGGGTACATCCGCATCAACAGCAATTTCGACGATTTGAACCTTCTCATCCGCCTTTTCGAACGCGCCCTCCAGCAGTTCGAAGCGCGCGGAGTGGCGGGCATCATCATTGATATGCGTTACAACAGCGGCGGCGCGAACCTGGGTCTGGCAGGCTTCCTCACCGACCAGGAAATTCCGCTTGGTCAGCTTGAATATTACAGCGAGGAGACCGGTCAGTTCGAGCCTGAGGGTCTGCCGGAGAAGGTGCTTCCCAACGAGAATCAATACCGCTTCGATAAGATGGTCCTGCTGGTGGGGCAGGCTTGTTACAGCGCCTGCGAGATCGAAGCCTACGGGTTCAGCCAGGTGCCGGGCATGATCACGGTGGGGCAGTACCCGACCGGCGGCGTGGAGGCGGAAGTCGCACGCGGACAGTTTATCCTGCCTGAGGGCTTCTCCCTGCAAGTGCCGACCGGACGCTTCACCCTGCCTGATGGCAGTATCTTCCTTGAGGGACAGGGAGTCCAGCCCACACTGCGCGTCCCCATTGACGAAGAGACTGTTTACTCCACCGAAGACGTTGTCTTGCAGGCGGGCATCAAAGCCGTGTTGGAGCCTCTCGGCGCAGGCATCAGCCCCTCGGCATCGCCCAGGATCGCGTCCAAGAGCGAGGCGGAATCGGCGTTATCTGCCGGGGCGGGTTTCATCGAAGAGAAGGCGCGCGAGCAATACAGCGCAGAGGAAGTATCCGCCCCCGGCGTGTTTACTTACACGGTCCCGCTCGCCAAATCCGAGACGCTGATCTGGGCATATTACTGGTGCACGACCACCACCGAAATTCTGGAGCAGAACTTCAAACAGATTGATGTGACGTTTACTTTGAACGGCGAAGAAATCCCGCTGGACCAATTCGCCGTGACAGACCTTCCCTCCGGCGGGAACCAGTGCCGCATCATCTACACGGCGCTCTCCGACTGGAAGCCGGGCGAGCATCACCTGACCACGGCGGTGACGTTCAAAACGCCCATCAACGACGGCATGGGCGATTACCCTGCCGGTGACTATATTTCGGAGTTTTCGGTTTTCGTCGCCCCGTAACGGGCTTGATTGGAGTTGATCTTTTCTCCGCGAAGTTCAGGAAGAAACACGAATTCCTTTGCTTTTCAGGCTCTACCGTCAGCGTAAGGGATGCGATATAAAAACGATGATGGGTCGAAATCAATAATTATGCCCGTAGAGCGAGATACCATCTCGCTCTACATCATTTACACAAACCCACTGCCCAAAAAAACATCCCGCAAGGCAAACCCTGCGGGATGTTTTTAATCACTCGCCTTACGCAGTACCGCGAGATTCATCTCGCCTTTGCGGCGCAGTATGAATCCTCTGCGAGGGCAAGTTATTGCGGTACGAGTAAACTGCGTAACATCAGTTAATCCACGAACCGATACTTGAGCAGCGCCCAGACCGCCTCGAAGGCGTCGTGCAGTTTGATCTTCTTGCCCTGTGAATAATCGCGCGGGTTGAAGGTGATCGGCACTTCAAAAATGCGGTACTTGCGTTTGAGAATCTTGGCAGTGAATTCCGGCTCGAAGTTGAAACTGTTCGCGCGGATGACCATCCCTTCGATCACTTCACGGCGAAAGACTTTGTAACCGGTTTCCATGTCGGTCAGGATGGTGTCGTACAGGATGTTGGTCAGGAAGGTCAGCGCCTTGTTCGCCACCATGTGCCAGAACATGGTCACGCGGTGAGCCTTGCCGAGAAACCGCGAGCCGTAGACCACATCCGCGAGCCCTTCTTCGATGGGTTTCAGCAGTTCCGGGTAGTCGCGCGGGTCGTATTCGAGGTCGGCATCCTGAATTAGCAGAACGTCGCCCTTTGCCGCCGCCATCCCGGTGCGGACCGCGGCTCCCTTGCCCTGGTTCTTCTCATGCAGGATCACGCGCACCCCTTTTTTGCCGTCCAGTTTCCTGAGAACGTCGCGCGTCCCGTCTTTCGAGCCGTCGTCCACGACGACGATTTCATGCACCCGCTTGGTATCGTGGACGCGCTTCAGAATGGTCTCGATGCTTTCAACTTCATTGTAAACGGGAATTATGACGGATAGTTTCATGGCGGCTGGATTATAAACGAAAAGAAGTATAATCGGCGCATCGCACGAAAATTTTTTCTCTGGAAGCGGTCTCATTATGATGAAACAAACCGGACAAATCCCTGGAGCGGTAGGCGGGTTCACCCCTCCGCAGATCAACAGCCTGGAAGATACGGGGCTTTCCCCCCTCTGGCTGCAAGACCTGATTCTCAAAGTCCTTTATTTCCGCGGTTATCTGACCGGTTTCAAGATTTCCGAAGAGATCACCCTGCCCTTTGCCGGCGTGACCGACCAACTGCTCACCACGCTCAAGCAGGAGAAACTGATCGAGGTGAAGTCCTCACAGGGCGGCTTGGGCGAGGGCGCCTACACCTACGGCATTACAGGCGCAGGCATCATCCGCGCGCGCGAGGCGCTGGAACGCAGTCAATATGCCGGACCCGCGCCGGTCCCCGCCAGAAGAGCGGGCGGCTGACCGTCACCACACGCACCATGCGCCAGATTCTCTCGCAGCTGGTCATCTCCGAGTCCACCTTTCAGCGGCTCGGACCCGCGCTCAACTCCGGCACATCCATTTTCATGTACGGACCTCCCGGCAACGGCAAGACCAGCATTGCGCGCTCGTTCGGCAACCTTGTTCTCAGCCAGAACATGTACATTCCCTACGCCCTGTACCTGGATGGACAGGTCATCAAGGTCTACGATGCGGTCAGCCACAGCCTCGCGCCGGATACCGATGCCAATGCAGGACCCACCGGCAACCTGCGCGCCAATACCCGCCGCGACCCGCGCTGGCTGAAGATTCGCCGTCCGTTCATTGTCGTCGGCGGCGAGTTGACTCTCGAAGGGCTCGACCTCGTCTTCGACGACACCACCAAGTTCTACGAAGCGCCGTTCCAGGTAAAAGCCAACGGCGGCATCCTGCTGATAGACGACTTCGGACGCCAGCAGGTGCGTCCGCGCGATCTGCTCAACCGCTGGATCGTGCCGCTCGAAAACCGCGTGGATTACCTGCGCCTGCACACGGGGCGCAAGGTGGAAGTTCCCTTCGACGTGCTCATCATCTTCTCCACCAACCTGCCGCCGAAGGATTTGGTGGATGAAGCCTTCCTGCGCCGCCTGCGCCACAAGGTGGAGATCGGCGACCCATCCTTTGAAGAATACCGCGAGATTTTCAAGCGCGTCTCACAGGACAAACGCATCGAATACAACGACCAGGGGCTGGCGTACCTCCTGCAGGAGTGGTACATCAAGCGCAACCGCAAATTGCGCGCCTCGCACCCGCGCGATCTATGCGACCAGATCATTGACATCGCGTCCTACCTGGCTGTTCCGCCTTCGATGTCGCGCGAGATGCTGGACCGCGCCGCGAAAGCCTATTTTGTGGATATTTAGTGCCGCAAAATTCATTTTGCGCCACGCCAACCGCGCCCGCTTCACCCCCGGACCTCGAACCTGATTCGCCATGCTTGAACAATTTCCACGCCCCATCCTCCTTGCCCACCGCGGCGACCTGGCGCACGCGCCGGAGAATACGCTCCCATCCTTCTTGCAAGCCATCCAAAAAGGCGCCGACGGCGTCGAACTCGACGCGAAATTGACCGCCGATGGTCACGTCATCGTCATCCACGACGCCAGTGTGGACCGCACGACGAATGGCAGGGGGAAGGTCGCTTCGTTCACGCTCGAAGCGATCCGCAAACTGGACGCCGGTTCCTGGTTCGACGCGAAATTCGCCGGGACGAAAGTGCCTCTGCTCGAAGAAGTCTTCGAAACGGTGGGCAGGGAGAAACTGATCAACATCGAGTTGACCAATTACTCCACCCCCAAAGACGGCTTGACGCAAAAGGTCTGCGAACTCATCAAACGCCGCGGCAACCAGAAGCAGATCATTTTCTCGTCCTTTTTCGCCTCCAATCTGAAGATCGCGGCGCAGATTCTGCCCGAGGTGCCGCGCGGGCTGCTCGCCATGCCCGGCTTGCTTGGGTTGTGGGCGCGTTCGTTCGGGTTCATGTTCGGCGATTACCAGGCGCTGCATCCGCATATTTCCAATGCCAGCCGGGAACAGGCGGCGCGCGCGCACCGCATCAAACGCCGTGTGCATGTGTGGACGGCGAACACGCCGGAGGAGATCACCCGCCTCAGGGATTGGGGCGTGGACGGCATCTTCACCGACGATCCCGCCGCCGCCGTGCGGGCGCTTGGGAGGGGTGGGTGAAGCTCTCCGAATGCCGGAACCAGGTACGGGTCAGGCGGGAAGCGGACGGGGCGTCGTTCATGGAACGGCGTCCGTTTCATCTTAATCGCCGGCGTCCGGGCAGCCCAAACGCGGAGACGCCTGCCCTGCGTCTTCATGTTGTTTGGGTGCGAGTTGTGTTATAAGAGGGGGCGATGCGTTTCATTCGAATAAGTCTTCTTTTTGTTTTTTTATTTTCGTTATTCCCCGCTTCGGCTCAGGCGCAGACCGCCACCCCGCCGCCCGCCGTCCGGCTCGTTTTGGAATCCATGTCGCCCGAGGAACGGGTAGGACAGTTGTTTCTGGTCACGTTCACCGGCACAGATATGGGCGCCGATTCGCAGATCTATAAACTGATCGCCGACTATCACGTGGGGGGCGTGGTGTTGATGTCGGAGAACGATAATTTTTCGGCGGTCAATATCCCCGCCCAGGCGCGCACGCTGATTGATAACCTGCAAAAAGTGGAATGGAACGCCACTGTCAATTTCACGCGCGACTCGACTGCCCCGCAGACGAGCCGGCCCGCATACGTCCCTTTATTCATTGGCATCACGCAGGAAGGCGACGGCTACCCGACCGACCAAATTTTGAACGGCTTGACCCCCCTGCCGAGTCAGATGGCAATCGGCGCAACGTGGAATACTGAGAACGCTAAAATGGTGGGCGAGGTGCGCGGGCGCGAACTTTCCCTGTTGGGTTTCAATTTGTTCATGGGACCATCGCTGGATGTGTTGGAGATTCCCTCTCCATCCGGCGGGGATCTGGGGACGCGCGTGTTTGGCGGCGACCCGTTTTGGGTGGGCGAAATGGGTCGCGCCTACGTGGAGGGATTGCACACCGGCAGCGAGGGACAGCTGCTGGTGATTGCCGGGCACTTCCCCGGTGTGGGCAGCGCAGACCGCCTGCCGGAGGAGGAGGTTTCCACCGTCCGAAAGTCGCTGGAACAGCTCAAGCAGATCGAACTCGCGCCGTTCTTCGCCGTGACCGGCAATTCGACCTCCCCGCTTGCCACAGTGGACGGCTTGCTGGTTTCGCACATTCGTTATCAGGGCTTTCAGGGAAACATCCGCGCCACTACGCGCCCCATCAGTTTCGACCCGCAGGCGTTGAACCAGATTTTGACCCTGCCGCAGCTCTCCTCCTGGTATGCCGAAGGCGGCTTGCTGGTGAGCGATAACCTCGGCACGAACGCGGTTCGGGAATTTTACGCCACCGGCGGCGGGCAGTTCTCCGCACGCATTGCCGCGCGCGACGCCTTCCTCGCGGGTAACGACCTCATTTACCTCGGCAACATCAAGTCTGATGATGCGCCCGATAATTTCACCACCGTCGTGCGCATTCTGGAGTTCTTCACCCAGAAATACCGCGAAGACCCGGCTTTTGCCCAGCGGGTGGATGCCTCGGCGGCGCGCATTCTCAGCGCAAAACTCGGCGTATACGGGAACTTTTCGCTTTCCAATGTCACCCTGCCGCTGCCCGACCTGACGGTCATCGGCGGAGCGTCCGATGCCGCCTTTGCCGTTGCGCGAAGTTCCGCCACGCTGATCAGCCCCAGCCTGCCCGACCTGACTTCCGTCCTGCCGCTGCCGCCCCAGCCGAACGACCGGCTGGTGTTCATCACCGACTCTATCAACGTTCGCCAATGCTCGGAATGTTTGCCCCAGCCCACGCTGGCGGTGGATGCGTTTGAGTCTACCGTGCTGCGGTTGTACGGTCCGCAAAGCGGCAACCAGGTGGAGGATTTCCGCCTCTCTTCCTATTCGCTCGATCAACTTCAGGCTCTGCTCGATACGCCCGAAGATAATCAGTTTGTGGCGGACGACCTCGATTTCGCCGATTGGATCGTCTTTTCCGTCACCGACGCCTCACGCGGACAGCCCGCACTCATCAGCCGTTTCCTGCGCGAACGCCCCGACCTGGCGCTGGATAAAAACATCATCCTGTTCTCCTTCGGCGCGCCATATTATTTCGATACCACCACGCTCTCGAAGTTCACCGCGTATTACGCGCTCTACAGCAAACAACCCCAGTTTGTGGATGTCGCCGTCCGATTGCTGTTCCAGGAAATGACCCCGATCGGGGCTTCGCCTGTTTCCGTCCCGGCGGTGGGATATGACCTGATCTCCGTCATGGCGCCCGACCCCGCCCAGATCATTCCGCTCTTTCTGGACATCCCGCCTGCGCCCGTCACCCCGGGCGTGGACCTGACCCCTGAGCCGACCCCGATTCCGCTCTTCCAAATCGGGGATACAATTGCCATCCGCACGGGCGTCATCAAGGACCGCAACGGGCATCCCGTGCCGGACGACACCGTGGTACAGTTCTCGATGGTGCTGACGGGCGAAGGAGGAGGGATTCTTCAACAGGTGGAATCGGTCACAACGCAGGGCGTGGCGCGCGCCTCCTTCGGGTTGGATAAACCCGGCTTGCTGGAAATCCGCGTTTCGAGCGAACCGGCTGTGATTTCCGAGGTCCTGCAATTGGACGTTTCTCAAACCGGTCCCGTCGCCGTGACGGTGGTTGTGCCGGAACTGACCCAATCCACCGCGCCGCCCCCCGAACCGACGCCTGTTGCCGCGGAGGATGCCTATGTCACCCCGCAGGGTTATCCGCGTTTTTCGGCGTGGTTCATTGCCATGCTGGTCATTCTTTTCGCCGCAGGCGGAATCTATGGAATTGCCTCCCGATTGGTCCGGCGTCCTTCCGCACTGCGCTGGTCTCTGGGCGTTTTGTTGGGCGGTTTGCTCGCCTACAATATGCTGGTCTTTGGCGTTTTCGGCGCCGAAACCTGGCTGACGGAGGCGGGGCTTTCCGGCGTGATCCTCTTTACCATAACCGGGCAGGCGCTCGGTTTCGTGGGCGGCTGGTTGTGGTCGCGGATGGAAAAATGACCCTTTTGATTTGTGGCTCTACCGTTTTTAACGCGAATGCCATTATTAGGGCGACTCCTTCTTGCAGATTGACTGCCTGTTCCGCCCAAACGGGTTGCCCCTGCCATGAATTCGCGTAAGGCGAGTGATTAACACGAAGGACACGACGATCACGAAGGAGAAATCCCGAAAAGATCAGCCCTCTTACCCCTTTGTGTACTTGGCGCCCTTTGCGGTGAGACGTTTTCCCGCTCGTTACGGGAGAGCCTGATTTTTGTACGAAACGGGAATTGGTGATACCATCCCCGCTCCCGACCCTGTTGTGTGAGGAGAAACCTCGATGGAAGCCCATAAAACGAACAAGGCAAAACAACCTCCCATTCTTTTTGACAAGTCGCAAGCCATCATCAAGGAGTTGAACAAAAAACTGGGCGGCACGCTCGTCACCTATTTCAACAACCCGCGCGGCAGCGTCTGTCACGACGATGTGCTGGCTCTCTTCGAACTGCTTGAAAAAATCGGCCACCAGGAAAAGATTTACCTGTTCATCAAGTCCAGCGGCGGCAACGGACAAGCCTCCCTGCGCATCGTCAACCTTCTGCGCCAGTATTGCAACGAAGTGGTTGCCGTCATTCCGCTTGAATGCGCCTCTGCCGCCACCATGATCGCGCTTGGCGCAAACGAGATCCACATGGGACCGATGGCATACCTTACGCCGGTGGACACGTCCCTGACCCATGCGCTCTCTCCCATTGACCGCGACAACGACCGCGTCAGCGTCTCGCTCGACGAGTTGACCCGCGTCGTCCGGCTGTGGCAGTCCCAGAGGTCCGACCAGAACGAAAACCCCTACCAACAGTTGTTCCAATACGTGCATCCGCTCGTGATCGGGGCGGTGGACCGCGCCGAGTCGCTGTCCATCATGCTCTGCAAGGAACTGCTCGCGTACCACATCCGCGCGGAGGAAACCCAGAACAGCATTGCCAACGCCTTGAACGCGAAATACCCCTCGCATGGGTATCCCATCCTGTTCGAGGAGGCGAAACGCATCGGTCTCAAAGTGGCTCACCTCCCGTCGGAGATCAACACCCTCCTGCTTGAGTTGAACGAGTTGTACAGCGAGATGGGTCAGCGCGCCACCACCGACTTCGACGACACCCACGCGCACGGTAACGAAATTCTCAACATCTGGGAATCAACCGGCGTGCTGGTGTATTACCAGCAGGATAAAGACTGGTTCTATCGCACCGAGGAGCGCCGCTGGATTTCGCTCAACGACAACAGCAGTTGGCGGCGGGTGCAAAAGATCGGCAGCAAGGTCGAAAAATCCATCATCCACATTTCGTAATGGATGGTTCGCAGCAGGGGCGGCCCGCCTGCATTCACGAAAACCTCGTTTTGCGAGAAAGGGTCGCCCTTTGAACAGACAGCCTTCCTCATCGCAGCAGCCCTGCATTGGGGATAAAACGCGATATACCCGGATAGGCTGCCCTGCATAAAATCGCATAAGGCGGGTTCATAATTCAAGGAAAGGGGGAGAAGCTGTATCTTTGCAAAATATTGACAAAATCTTTGCAATATGATATATTTTTGCCACTGAACTGAACAAGGAACTCATGTCCAATACCATTCACCTCAAATTCAACGACCCCGCCCCCGACTTGACCCTGCTCGACGGCAACGGCAAGCCCCTCCAACTTTCCAGCCTTTGGAAAAAACACGTCCTCGTGCTTGCCTTCACCCGTCACTTTGGCTGCCCCCAATGCAAAGAGATGGTGGATCAACTGATTGACGCGCATCACAGCCTGACCGGGAGGGGGCTCCGCCTCGCAATCATTTCCCACGCCTCAGCCGAATCTGCCAAAGCCTTCTGCGACCAGCGCGCGCCAGACGCCATCTGCCTTGCCGACCCAGACCGCTCCGCCTACCGCGCCTACGGACTCTACCGCGGCTCCTTCTGGCAGACGATCCTCTCGCCTCACATCTGGACCTCGAACCGCAGGCTCGCCCGTGAAAAAGGATTCAAGCCCGAAGTCCCGCCGCCCGGGCAGGACGCCTACCAAATGTCCGGCACGTTCGTCATCGGCACGGACGGACGCATCCGCCTGCCTTATTACTATGAAGACATCGCCGACCATCCACCCGTGGATCTGCTCCTGCATGGCGTAATGGGCGCAGACTGGAAGCGTCCCTTCGACGCAAAGCCGCTGGTGTAGGGAGAATCGAACCATGCAATCTCTTTATCTTGCAGCCTACCTTGCGCTCAAAGAGGTCGTCCGTAATCGCGGACGGTTCCTGCTCGTTGCGCTGGTCATCGCGTTGATCACGTTGTTGGTGCTGTTCATCGCCGCCCTGGGAGAGGGACTGGGCAACGGCAACCGCCAGTACGTTGCCAACCTCGACGCGCAGTTGATCGTCTTCCTCGAAAAGTCCGATTACATCATTTCATCGAGCCGCCTCGAAACCAACACCGCCCGCTCCGTGCGCCGTGTGGAAGGCGTGGCGGACGCCGGTGCGATCTACACCTCCAGCGCGGAAATCGTTTCGCTGGATGAACCCTTGAAAGTTTCCATGCTTGGCGTCGAACCGGGCAGACCCGGCATGCCTCCCATTCTGGAAGGGCGCGAATTCCGCGCAGGGGAAGCCCGCGAAACCGTCATTGACCGCAACGTGGCGCTGCGCTCGGATATCAGGGTCGGCGATACGATCCAAATCCGCTCCACGCAGGGCACGGAGGATGAATTCTATGAATTGAAAGTGGTCGGCTTGGTGGACGGTCAATCGTATTTCTTCCAGCCGACGATCTTCGTCCCGCCCGCCGCATGGGAAAAGATCCGCCCGCAATCCGATACGGACATGACCAGTGACACGCCGTATCCGAACATCATTGCCGTCAAATTGCAGGACCCGGCTCGAGCGGATGAAATGACCGCCCGCCTGCTTGAACGCATCCCAAACATCGAAGTGGCTGATATTCAGACCACCATCAACAACATCCCCGGTTATTCCGCCCAGCAGGGAACGGTGCAAACCCAGGGCGTTTTCACCCTGTTGATCGGCGTCCTCGTCATCGGCGGCTTCTTTCAGATTCAAATCCTGCAAAAGGTGCCGCAGATCGGCGTGCTGAAAGCCATCGGTTCCACCAACGGCATGGTCGGTCTATCGGCTGTCATTCAGATCGTCATCGTCACAGCCATGGGGGTGGGGATCGGCGGCGGTTTGACCTGGCTCTTCTCGCTCGGTTTTCCGCCCACCATCCCGCTGGTTTTCAATGGCGTCAACTCTCTCTTTGCTGTCGTCCTCCTCCTCCTGATCGGACCGATCGGCGGGTTGGTCTCCATCATCTATGCAGTTCGCATCGAGCCGCTCAAGGCTCTAAGGTTAGGGTAGAACATGTCCAATATTGCTTTGGAAGTCCGCGACCTGGTCAAATCGTTCCCGCTCGACGGCGCGATCATCAATGCGGTGAATCAAGTCTCTTTTCAAGTCAAATTCGGCGAGTTTGTAGCGCTGGTCGGTCCCAGCGGTTCCGGCAAGACCACCATGCTCTCCATCCTTGCCGCCCTGCTCACGCCCACCAGCGGACAAGTCATCATTGACGGGCAGGACCTCGCCAGAATGTCCGAGAAGGAACGCGTCAAATTGCGCCGCGAAAAGATCGGCTTTACCTTTCAGGCGAACAACCTGATTCCGTATCTCTCAGCCCGCGAAAACGTGGAGTTCATGCTGCGCCTCAACGGCAGGCTGGATCATGGCTCCCGCATCCGCTCGGATGAGTTGCTGGCGCGGCTGGGTCTTGCTGAGCGTTTGCACAACCTTCCCGCCCAAATGTCCGGCGGTCAGCAGCAGAGGGTCGCCATTGCCCGTGCCCTGATTCACAATCCCGCCCTCGTCCTTGCGGACGAGCCCACCGCCTCGCTCGATACTGAACGCGCCTTCCAGGTGGTGCAAACCTTCGCCAACCTCATCCACGAAAACGGGCGCGCCGGGATCATCGTCACTCACGACCTGCGCATGTGCCAATTTGTAGATAAAGTCCTGCAAATGCAGGACGGCAAACTTGTCCGCGTGTACGAAACCCGGAAAGAGATCAGGGATTTGGCGGCTGCTGCGGTCCATTGATCGCAGAGACGATCCGCGCTCGTCATTTCGTATCCGAGGAATCAAAGGGAGGGTGGTCCTGTTGATCAGGGCAACCTTCCTTTTTGATTTACTCATTCATGCTACGCGAGAATCCGTCACGCCAGATAGCCGCTCTGACCCTTTTGACGCGACGGACTGCGTAACAGTTTTGCGCTGCACCCGTGGTTGGGGTGTGGTCGGTCTTCCAAAAGAATTTGAGGTAGAATTTGATGCCCGGCGCGAGTGCGGAAGCCTAAAAATCCGCGCCGGACGGATTGCCATTGCATGGATTTCAATTCACCGATTTTTTTTCTCCTTTTTCTGCCGGTATTTTTCATCCTTTATTATCCCGCTCCCAAGCCTTTAAGAATTTACGTGGGGATCATCGGCGGTCTGCTTTTTTATTCCTGGGGCTACGCGGCTTACCTCCCCCTGATTTTGGGGATAACCCTGCTCGCCTTCCTGCTGGGATTGGGCATCGAACGCTGGCGGGGACACGGCGCCGCCTCCCTGCTGTTGTGGGGGGGAGTTCTGGTCAACATCGCCCTGATTGTCGTCTTCAAACTGAGCGAAGACCTTTCCTACCCGCTGGGGCTTTCGTTTTTGACCTTTCAGGTGATCGCCTACCTGGTGGAAGTAAACAACAAGGCTGGCGAAGCCGAGCGGAATCTGCTGGATTTCTCCTTTTACCTGCTCTTGTTTCCGAAACTTCCGGCGGGACCGATCACCCGTTACCGCGACCTGCGCCGCCAGATCAAGGACATCCGCATCGAGCCGCACGACGCCGCGGACGGACTCCGGCGCTTCATCACCGGCTTTGCGAAAAAAGCCTTGATCGCCGATACGCTGGGAAAAGTCGCATCCCCTGTTTTTGATCTGTCGTCTCCCGGCATCTCCCCCGCTCTGGCGTGGCTTGCGCTCGTCAGTTTTGCGCTTCAGTTGTATTTCGATTTTTCGGGTTACAGCGACATGGCAATCGGTTTGGGGCGCATGATGGGCTTCCGCTTTGTGGAGAATTTCAACTTCCCCTACATCTCGAAGAACATCGGGGATTTCTGGCGGCGCTGGCATATTTCACTCTCCACCTGGTTCCGCGACATGGTCTTCTACCCGCTCGAAAGACGGCGTCTGGCGTTCCTCGGGCAACAGGTCAATATTTTGACCGTCTTTCTCCTGACCGGGCTGTGGCATGGGCTGACGCTCAATTTTGTCATTTGGGGCTTGATCCACGGTGCGGCGCTCGTATTCGAGGCAACCGCGCCTGGTCGGAGGCTTCGCGGCGCATGGGCTCCGATTCAACACCTGTATGCGCTCGGCGTGATTCTCCTCGGCTGGGTCTTTTTCGCCTCCCCGACCCCCGCGTTTGCGATTGACTTCCTGCAGCGCCTGCTCGGCGATACGCGCGGTTTGGAACCGCTGCCGTTTGAATTGACCAATCCCCTGCCTTTCATCGAGCCCACCTTCCTGCTGGCACTGTTCCTTTCCATGCTTTTGTCCATGCCGGTCAGCGGGTGGATGGGAAATTTTTTCAGGGATTTGACAGGCGGCAAACTTGCCCTAAACGCCGCCCTCCGCATCGCCGCGGACCTCGGGCTTGTGTTCCTGTTCTTTGCCTCGGTCGCCGCCGTAGCCAGCGCGGAGTTTATCCCCGCCATTTATGGGAACTTTTGATATGCAGACGAAATTTTCCAGAATTTATCCGTTCCTTTTCGTATCGGTATTCTTTCTCACCCTGTTGATTCAACTCGGTGTCCCCAACCTGACGCTTGAAACCGTTTCCGAAGAATTTTTGTGGAAAGACAGCCTGATTCGAAACCTGAACAACGTCCGCCGTCAACTGGGCGACAGGGTCTTTTCCGAGGCGATCATCGGAAAGGAGGGTTGGATGTTTTACACCGGCGATAAGAGCCTGGAAGATTATCAAAGGACGCTGAAGATAGACCCGCGTGGAACGCGCAATGCCCTGCGGGATCTTGCCCTGCTGGATGAAATCGTCAATGGTTATGGCGGCAAACTGCTCCTGGTGGTGGTTCCAGATAAACAGACAGTTTATCCCCAATACATGCCCGATGAAACCCCCGTGCTGGGGGAACTCTCCCGCTTGGACCGGGTGTTGAACCAGGCGCGGGATTTGGGACTCGACGTCGAAATCGTGGATTTGCGCGGAGTTCTGATCGAAGCCAGCGCCTCTCGCCAGGTATATCAGAAGGCGGATACCCATTGGAACTGCCTCGGCGCGTATTACGGATACCGCGAAGTCATGGAACGGGTGGCGGCGGCATACCCCGAAGCGGCGCCGCATCCGTTGAGCGATTTCGAAATTGTGCCCACCGATCCCATCGTGAGGGATATTCCGAGGATGCTCGGATTCGATCATCTGGAAGGCGGCTGGGATTTAATTCCCAGGTTCATCCCAAACCACCTCACGATCACAGAAGAGAAGCTGGAAAAGAAGCAATATTTCCGGCGTATCGTCGAAAACGAGCGCAGCGACCTGCCAACAGCCCTGGTATTTCACGATTCATTTTACGACTTTTGTTTCAACCAGTTTATCGAACAGCATTTCAGCCGCACCTATGCCATCCATTATGGAATGGTGGAAGATTACAGCGATCTGATTGAAAAGGAGCGGGCAGATGTGATCATCATTCAGACGGCGGAACGATTTTTGACCCGTGTTCTGGCTTTGATCAAAAGGCGGGGATGATTCAGCCTGCAAAACCGCACTCTTCGGCATAAAGAGGGTTACGAATCAAAAAGGCATCCAAAGACCCAAATCTCTGGATGCCTTTCCTATTCACTACTTACCATTTACCATTCACTACTTACCATTTACTATTCACTATTCACTATTCACTATTTACTATTCACTTCCCTTACGCCGTTTCCAAATATCGTTCGATCTCATAATCCGTCACGCGCAGGCGGAATTCATCCCACTCTTCCCATTTGGCGCGCATGTACGCTTCGAAAAGGTAATCACCCAGCGCAGACTTCAACACGTCGTCCCTTTCCAACTCGCGCAGGGATTCCGCCAGCGAGCCGGGCAGTTCGGTCACGCCCAGTTTTTCGCGTTCTTCACGGTCGAGGTGGTAGAGGTTGATGTTGTTCAATGGTTTGGGCGCCTTCATATTCCTGTCAATGCCGTCGAGTGCGGCGGCGAGCATCACCGTGAATGCCAGGTACGGGTTCGAGGACGGGTCGGGGAAGCGCAGTTCCGCGCGCACGGCTTTGTCGCGTCCTTCGGTGTAGCGCGGAATGCGGATCAATGCCGAACGGTTCTGTTGAGCCCAGCCGATGTACACCGGCGCTTCGTAACCCGGAACCAGGCGTTTGTAGGAGTTGACAGTCGGCGCGACCACGCCGGCGAGCGCGCGCGCGTGGTCCAACTGACCGGCGATGAACGAATATGCCAGCGGCGAGAGACGGGCTTCATCCTTTGCCTCGAAGAACAGGTTCTTGCCGCTCTTCGTATCGAACAGGGATTGGTGGCAGTGCATACCGGAGCCGTTGATGCCGTACACAGGCTTGGGCATGAACGAAGCGACCAGACCGTGCTGGGCGGCAATCGCCTTCACGGTGTACTTAAGCGTCAGGACGTTGTCCGCAGCCTTGAGCGCGTCCGCGAAGCGGAAGTCAATCTCATGCTGACCGAGCGCCACCTCATGATGACCCACTTCCACGTCCAGTCCCATCTGGTCGAGTGCATCCATCAACGCCGTGCGGACGACGACCGCCTCATCGAAGGACGAAAAATCGAAGTAGCCGCCCAGGTCGTGGGGGACAGGGTGAACGCCGTTGCTGCCATTCGCCGCCTTGAACAGGAAGAACTCCGGTTCGGGACCGATGTTGTAACGCCAGCCGCGCTCCTCGATCTTCTTGAGGATACGCTTCAATGCGCCGCGCGGATCGCCTTCGAACGGCTCGCCTGCGGGAGTGTAAATATCGCAGAACACGCGCGCGCGGCGGGATTCCGGCGAAGACCACGGCAGGACCGCGTACGTGTCCACGTCAATCTTCAGACGCATGTCGCTTTCCTGAATGCGCGCAAAGCCCTCCACCGAGGAACCGTCGAACCAGACACCGTCGTTCAGCGCGTCCTCCAGATGACGGATGGGCATATCCACGCTCTTGACCGCGCCGACCACATCCGTAAACTGGAGCGACAGGAACTTGACATCGTCTTCCTTCACACGCTTAAGTAAATCCTTTGAATCCATTGTTATCTCCTTTTGATTTTATCTTCCTTGAAACTGCCTACCGCCTAATGATGACTGATCACCGATGACTGAAAACCGCTACTGTCTGCTCTCCATTACAACCTCCTTCGCCTCTTTCCTGGACTGAGGCTTGCTCCTGCTATTGATGAACATCACCGCCCCGATGATGATCGCCGTCGCCAGCCAGATGCGCGGTTCGAGCGCTTCGTTTCCCAAAAAGTATCCGAGGATGACCGCTACAATCGGGTTGACGTAGGCATACGTGGCAACCAGCGAAATGGGCGCGTTTTGCAGCAGCCAGCCATACGCGACAAACCCGATCAACGAACCGATGAAGATCAAGTACAACAACCCATAGATCGAGCGGGGGGAAACTGCGGCCGCGTCCCAGCCGCTCAATTCGCCCGTGAGCCCGGAGACGGCGAGCAGACCCACGCTGCCCATCAACATCTGCGCGCCGGTGGACATCAGCGATGATTTGGGCAGGTCGGCGGATTTGCTGTAGATCGAGCCGCCCGCCCACAATAGACAAGCCGCGAGCAGGGCAATCACGCCGAGAGGGTTGAGCTCCAATTCACCGCCCGAAATTTCCGCCGGACCGACAAGGATGAATATGCCGATAAAACCGACGACCAGCCCGACAATTGCCTGCCAGGTCGGTTTTTTGCCGCCCGGGCGGATCGCATCCAGAACGACCAGGAACATCGGCACCGACCCGACGATGAGCGCGGCAATGCCAGAGGGGATGAACTGCTCCGCCCATGAGACCAGGCCGTTGCCGCCAAGCAGGAGCAGGTTGCCGATGATGGCGGCTGCGATCCACTGCTTGCGCGTAGGCATTTCATTGCCCGCCCCGCGCTGCCAGGCAACGAGAATCAAACCCGAAGCGAAGAAGCGGATTGCCGCATGGAAGAACGGCGGAATGGTCTCGATGGCGACCTTGATGCCGAAATACGTCGAACCCCAAACGATGTAAAGTGCGATTAGTGCGATCCAGATTTTTGTTTTCATTTGTTTCCTTTTCTGGAATCGGGCGGCTTGCTCCCGTAAATTCGGCGGCAAGCCGCCCGACTCCATGATCTAAAACTTACAAGCCAATTTCCTTTACCAAAATCGCCTTCTTGCGCGCCGAGCCATACAGGTAATTTCCAAACTCGCCGCTCTTGCGAATCACCCGGTGACAGGGGATGAGATAAGCGATGGGGTTGTCTCCCACCGCGCTCCCCACCGCGCGGACGGCGTGCGGATTGCCGATCTGCGCGGCGATGCGCTCATAGGTGGTCACTGCGCCGAGCGGGATGTTGAGCAGCGCCTCCCAGACCTTGATCTGGAAGTTTGTCCCGCGCAGGTGAAGATTCAGCGCCGGGTTGGGTTTGTTCGAACCGGGCGAACCAGCCTGCGGGTCCAGAAAGATGCGGTTGACCAGCGGGGCGGTGGCTTTGTAATCCTCCGTCATCTTCGCTTCCTTCCAGTGTGCGACCAGGTTATCCACCGCATTGCCTTCACTGCCGTCCACAAATGCGAGGTGGCAGATGCCGCGCTCGGTTGTGCCAATCAGACATTTGCCGAACGGCGTGGGGTGGATGCCGTAGCGGATGGTCAGACCCGTTCCCTGCGATTTGTACTCGCCGGGCGTGACCGCTTCGGTCGTGACGAAGAGATCATGCAGGCGGCCAAGGCTTGAGAGCCCCACCTGGTGCGTGGTCTCCAGCAGATTCTCAGACCTGCCGAGCAGTTCCTTTGCATGCTCGCGCGTCAGAAATTGCATGAAGCGTTTGGGGCTGATGCCCGCCCAGCGCGTGAACAGCCGCTGGAAGTGATATTCGCTCAACCCCACCGCAGAGGCGATCTCCTCCAGGTCGGGCTGGCGTTTGACGTTGGCTTCGATGTATTGGATGGCTTGTTCGATCAGCCGGTAATGTTGTAAAGGTTCCAGTTGGTTTTCCATATCAATCTCCTTTTCTCGCGGAAGATTGTATTGGACGCCGCCGGCATTGACGACCCGTTTCTTGCTCATTTCTTTCCGGTTTTCCTCTCTCCCGTTGGTCGAATGATATCAAGACCGGCAAAGGGGGCTGAGGTGAGGGCAAAATAAAAACAGGTATGCCCGGGCACACCTGTTTTAATACAAAGACGGTATTAAAAAGCAATGCCCTTCCAATCCTCACAGGCGCCGGGTATAAAAAAATACCAGGGCTTGCCTGTTCACTGCGCCCACCTTGTCCCGCGCGTTGCCGCACGGTTTTCGGTGGCAGGCAACAGAGTTTTTTTAAACTCCTTTTGCCCGAAACGCTTGCTTTGGAAGGGAGAAAGGAAGCCAGTGACCTGACTTCAGAGGCATCCGCTGATCTATCCGATTTTCTCCGCTCACACGCCCTCTCCCGTCTGGGAGAGGGCTGGGGTGAGGGATTAGCGTCCCGTTCGCACGGGAGAACCTCCACCTCGTGATCCCGCGCAGGCGGGATCCAGCCGCTGTATCTCCGTTATTTACCTGTCAACCCGCCTATACAATGGCGGCGATTTTACACGCAGGCATAGAGTTCGTCAAGTACCAAATGGGTGATGCGTTTACGCATCCATTTGGGAGATAAAAAAAACGGAACGCCCGCCGGGCGTTCCGTTATAATGCGTACCCCGCACGTGCCGTGTACTGCTAGGTTTTGAACCTGCTTTCGCAGGTGGGTCCTGACCGGGAAACGCCGCCTTGGCTCAGGCCTATCGCGTTATTTCCTTTGAGATAAGGACCCTTAAAAGGGGTGTTGGCTCAAAACGTAGGTGCAATATCACGAACACCGCAGGGCGCAGTCCTTATACCATAATCCAAAGTGCAAGGGTAGATAAACATTAAACATTGTAACTTTCAAAACTGTTGATTTTTCATTTGTTTTGTGCTAGGCTTGGGCAGCTCTGGATAAAAAAATGGCGGACGATCAATCCGCCATTTTTTGCCGCTTCTTTCCGAACTGGTAGTTGATTCTGTTTTCTGATTACGGATACACCCGTTTGATCGTCCTC